>CAKTEZ010000023.1 GCA_934553255.1 uncultured Oscillospiraceae bacterium | reverse complement strand
GCGACCGTTTGTTCTTGTCGCGAGCCAGATCGCACTGTAATTTCAATCCACGCGCCCCGTACGGGGCGCGACACCCTCGGCAGAAGCCTCAACCAAAGCAACTTTACATTTCAATCCACGCGCCCCGTACGGGGCGCGACCGCTGGACAGCGTCTATGCGTCCATCGTGCAGATATTTCAATCCACGCGCCCCGTACGGGGCGCGACCCGCTTTTCCTCAAACGGCTCGGCGTTCTCATAATTTCAATCCACGCGCCCCGTACGGGGCGCGACCCTCCCATTCGTCAATCTCGCTCTTGATGCGGTCGATAAAGCATTTCAATCCACGCGCCCCGTACGGGGCGCGACGAGGACAAGGTCCTACGGCTCGAATGCGGCGAGGCATTTCAATCCACGCGCCCCGTACGGGGCGCGACGAGATGTGACGCCGTGGCGCGCCAAATTCCTGAATATTTCAATCCACGCGCCCCGTACGGGGCGCGACCTGCGGCGACCGCGCGATGAAGCTCGCGCTGTTGGAATTTCAATCCACGCGCCCCGTACGGGGCGCGACGAGGATAAAGGGCTTTTTCTGCGGGACATTCTGATTTCAATCCACGCGCCCCGTACGGGGCGCGACCTTTTCGCCGTGTCCCAACGGAAACGGATCCTTATTTCAATCCACGCGCCCCGTACGGGGCGCGACAGCAAAAATGCACAGAGAACCTTGTACATTTTTGAAAAAACAGACAAATGCAGAGAAAAACGAAAGCAATATTGCCGCCTGCTATGGCAATATCCTTATGTGATGTTGAAAATTGGAGGGGAAACACGGTGCGAACCGAACGGGAATATGCTGTTCGCTTCCGCTTCGCGTTAGACCATCAGTATGCCTTCGGGCTGGTAGGTACTCTTGCAGCCAAAGTGTTCTACGCGCGACGCATACTTTTTTCCAAGATAGTAAAATCGAAGGCTGTCGCGGTCTGTATCCATAATGGCGCAGAGTTTTGCCTGCAAAAGACGGCATTGAGAAGGATCCAGCAAGCACTCAAACACGAAATTCTGGACTCGCTGCCCATAGTTGACGCATTCCTTGGCAATTTGCCGCAGGCGTTTGCGTCCGGCGGCGTCTTCTGTGTTCACATCATAAGTGATAACGACGAGCATTGTGACCTCACTTCCACAAAAAGGGCGGATATTCGTCTGTGTCGCCGCGGAGACAGCGGGCGAGCAGCATTGCCTGTGCATAGGGGATCATGCCCCACGGCAGCTTCTCGTTGAGAAATGGGTGGGTGAGGACATCCTTCTTCTTTTCCTGCCAATGCTTGAGGAAGCTGCGCCGCCCATTCTCGGTGAGCAGGACCGCGCCGCTTTCACGAAAGTCAAAGTCCGCGGATCGGATAACGCGGTTGTTGATGAGCGTGAGTACAAAACGATCTGCCATGCAGGAGCGAAGTTCCTCCATCAGGTCAAGAGCAAGGGAGATGCGTCCCGGGCGGTCACGATGGAGAAAGCCAACATACGCGTCAAGGCCGACGCTTTCCAGCGCGGCGGCACAATCGTGTGCAAGCAGACTGTAGGCAAACGACAGGAGAGCATTCACGGCATCGAGCGGCGGACGGCGGCTGCGCTCGCGGAAGAAAAATGTGTCCCGACCTGTCAGGATCAATTCGTCGAATACGCCGAAATAGGCGGAAGCTCCGACGCCCTCCAGTCCGCGGAGACTGTCAAGCGAGGTTTCCGATGCGGCGGCGGGCAAGAGACACTTGAGCTGCTGCGAGGCACTGTTGAGCGCATCCGTGTTCAGACACAGGGCGTGGTCTCGCACGGCGCGTTCCAAAACCGAGCGGCTGTTAAAGAGTTTGCCGAAGATCATCGTGCGGGCATAGCGGCAGCTCTGCGCGGGGTCGTCCGCCGCGCGGTACTGCGAACGGCGAAGAAGAACATTGCCGCGTGAGGCGCCGCTGACGCGGGCCAAAAACCTCCCGCGCGGAGAGCAGAAGGCAAGCGCGACATCCCGCTCGGCGCACGCCCCCATCAGGGCGGGGGATGCGCCGGCGTAGGAAAAGCTGACGATGCTTTGCAGCGTGTGCAGCGGCCAGCGTCCGACGATCTGCTTTTCACGGTTGGCAACGACATTTTCGCTGTCAAGAGAAAGATAAATGTCCTCTGAGGTGACAAAAAGCGTGTTGAGCAGTTGCTTCATGGCGTATCCTCCATAGCGTCACGGAGGTAGGCGGCGACGCTCTTGCTGTGCAGCAGGTGCGGAAGGCACAGTTCGCGCAGAGAGCAGGCGCTGCATTTCCTTGAGGGCTTGACGGACGGTGTGCGGCCGCGGCGGTAAAGCTCGTGCATTTCGGAGGAAAGGCTGCGGACCTCCTGCCGCATTTCGGCGGATAGGCGGACGACCTTGCGCCGCCGCGTCTGCCCATAATAGAGCGATCCCTCGGCGATCTCGCAGCAGAGCATCTCCTCCAGACACATAGCCTGCGCGCAAAGCTGCAATTCATCCGCGCCATGCCCGTTCGGCGCGCCGCGCTTGTATTCCACCGGATAGGGAAGCCAGCGCCCTTCGTGTCCGCGCAGCGGAACGCCGTCCGCCGAGCGATGGAACTCCAGCACATCACACTCACCGGAAAGACCGAGCGTGTGCGAAAAGACGGCCATGCCGCGCGTGATGATCGTGTCGCCGCGGCTTTCGGTCAGCTCTTTATCATGCGCCCGCTTATGGAGCAGATGTCCGTCCACCGTGTATAGGTTTTCCGCCCATTGCTGCTCAATGTGGATAAGCGCCCACTGACGGCGGCAGAACTTGAAGTGCTGCAGGCCGGAAAGCGGGAGGAGGTCGTCGGAAGAACGGGTCACCCCATACGCGTGCAGGTGACGCCTGCGGGGAGGCTGTCCTCCTTCACACAGACGGTATAGTCGGCGTAGGAGCGCGGTACATCCACGCCGCTCTTCTTTTCCGCACGGACCAGATCGAAGAGCTTGTAGGCGGGGGCGCTGCCGAATTCGCTCTCATGTCGGAAAACGATCAGCTCGCGCACGGCCATCTTGCCGCGGGCAGCGGAACGATCCAACTCAAACATATTCAAAATAGCCTCCCACAGCAGGGCAAGATCCTCGTCGGAAAAGCCGGTGGTTTTGCGGGCGAGGTTGGCGGAAACATAGCCCTCGGCACGGTAAAGCGCATAGGGTACGATGTACTTGCGCCCCATTTCCGTCCCCTTCTTTTCGGCGTCGGCCTCGGTGGTGATGGCGACGCGGGTGATGGTGACCTCCTGCGGCATCACAGGGTCTACACTTCGCGCGAAGCTGAGCTGCACGGGGCCGCGTACCTGGCCGCAGTTGAGCGCGCCCTTGACGAATGTGGTCATCACCGCGCCGAATGTGCGGATGTCATAAAAGTTGGAACACATAAAGTCGCGCAGCTTGCGGTCAAGCTGGCTGTCGTCCTTCTTTGCTTCCTTGAGCTTGTCCGGCGCGACGCCGACATATTCGCAGGCCTCTTTGTCGCTGCTGTTCAGGGGGACATTGTCCTTGATGTAAATGCGGAAGCCGGGGGCGTCTTCACGGGTCGCCTCCACATAGTTGCGGATCTTGCGCTTTAGACACACATCTGTGACGAGACCGTAACCGGTCTCGGGGTCAACGCGGGGCATATTGCCCGCGTCGGGGTCGCCGTTGGGGTTTCCGTTTTCCACGTCGAAGAGAATGACAAATTCATAGCGGTTTTTGATGGGTTCAGACATTTCTCTTATCCTCCTTTTTTTCATAGCGCTTTTGTGTCTGGTGGTAATAACCGAGGTCAAAGGACGCCTGCTGCGGCAAGGTCAGACGGTCGGGCAGCGTTTCGCCGAGAATGGTCTTGAGAGCCATGAGCTGGTTGTCGAAATAGATGCGCTGACCGGCGGAGAGCTTGCGGAGATGCTTTTGTGCAAGGTTGCCGAGAATGGGGAAAATGCGGGACGGCGTCGCGGCGGCGGAGTTAAAATACTTATCCTTGACGGTGGTGTTGATGCCGGGATTTGCCGCTTGCTGAATGGCTTCATAGACAGAGAACAAACGGCCGAGCGTGTAGGCGGGGTTGGTGCTTGCTTCGTTCAGACTCACGGTCAATACCTCCTCTGGGCAGTCCTTGTGTGGTTTTTTCAGGTAATACGCTTTGATAATGGCGGCGCGCCCCCAAGTGACATTCCGCTCCGCGCGGATGCGGAGCATGACGGCCTCCAGCAGCGACGCGGGATAAGGCGTGTTGCCGAAGACGGCGCGGGCGGCAGCGCCCGCCATGACCGGCGAAGGAGCCTTGTCGCGGGAGTTGAGATTTACCGTTTCCCGCAGCATGGCCCAGAGCGGAACATAGTCATAGCGGCTTCCGGTGATGGTCATGCGCTCGTGATGCTCGTTGACGTTGTGCATCAGACTTCCGAAGCTGTCGCGCAGGAAAAAGCGAACGGAGAGCCGTGCGGCGTTCGGCGCAAGACCGAGGATGTAGAACGGCCGCTGCGGGTCGATCGGCAGGCCCTCGCAGGGACGGCCCTCGGCGAGACGCCTGACGGCGGCGCGCAGCTCGTTGTCGGTCAGACCGCGCGGTTCGGCGCCGAAGACCGAGGCAAGGAAGGTGTCCTGATAGATGCGCTCCGCGCCCTCCGCCCAACAGACCACGGTCGTATCGCCGATGTGCTGTACGGTGTCGCGGTCGGCGAGCAGATGGTTGAGCGCGGCGGTGTAGGCGAAAGCGGCGTACTTGCTGACGGGAGCGTTGGCATTTTGCTCGCGCCCGAAGGAACAGAAGGCATCTGCATTGAACGATACAAGTGCCGCACCGCTGGACTGTGCGCCTTGAACACCCTTGACGGCGGGGTGAGTCAGAACGACGGGCGCTCTCTTGCCGGTGATAAGACACGGCATACGGGGGCCGTCGCCCTCCGCGTCAAAATGCCGCTGCCACGCCTGACGAAGCGCGGGGTCCTCGTGGGCGAAGCGTCCGTCTACGCGGAATACAAGGTTTGCCCCGCCAAGGAGGTCGGGAAGGCAGTCCGCCAATGCAGGATGCGCGGCGGCCTGCTCCGGACGCCAGGTTTCAAAATAGCGGCAAATGGCGCGGGCGGCGGGACTGTCCGCATTTTCCAACAGCTCCGTGTGGAGCTTGCGGCAGGCGTCGAAGCACTGCACAGCGCGCTCCGGTTTGCCCTTTCCGTCCACGCCGAGCAGGTAGGAGGCATTGTCCCATAGAAAATTCGGAAGAATGGTGACCGTACGCTTGACCGGTGCGGGAAGCTTTATCTCCTTCGGCGCGGGCTTGCCGTTTTTATTCTGCTCCATTAGGCAGACGACGTTTTCCGGTTCACCGTCCGCGGAGAGGCAAAGGGCGTAAGAGATCTTCGCGGGCGCCCAGCCGGGCTGTGCGATCTTGTCCTGTGCGGCAAGATCCTCGTATAGGCGGGTCAGGGCTTGCAGGATCATCGTACCACCTCCGGACTGTCAAGCGGCGGGACCTCTATCACCCCGTCGCGCAGCACGGCGCGGAAGAACATGGGGCGAATGTCCTGCGGATCGGAATAGTCCATGTCGTACAGCATCCAACCGAGGTCGCGCTCGCCGCGCAGGTCGTCGGGGCAGGGCGGCAGCTCTTCGCACAGCCGGAACTGCGCCGGAAATTCCCGTACGCCGAAGCAGGGCTGATGGTAGAACTGTCCGCGCTCCAGCCGCCGCTTCATAATGTCCTGAAACTTTCCGGCATTGTCGCCCGGGACGGCGTTTTCCGTTAATTCAAAGTGTGCGTCGATGACATAGTGTACATCCCGCAGCACCATGGCGGCGCGCTGCTGAATGCTTTCGGGTGCGGCAAGATACAGTCCGCCGCGCCGCTTTTCCATGGCGGCGCGGACCTTGGTGGCGGAGATCACATCCTTGACCTCGTTGCGGCGGATATTGGTGAAGCGAATGGTGGGCTGGCCGGACGGCTCCTCCGGCGTGCGGGGAGAGGGGAAGGGCTTGCAGACATGAATGCGGTCGATGACCCATTTGAGACCGGGGTGCCAGTAGATCGCCTCCAGCAGGCCGCGGGCTGCGGAGGGCGTCATCACATCGTAGCTGACGCGTTCCACTTTCATTTCCGGGCGGCTGAAGCAGGCGTAGTCACCCCAAACCTCTACACGGATCGGCATAGGCTTTCACGCTCCTTTCTGAGTGTATTTTTTGTAAACGGACAGGCGGGGACACCCGTTCCTGCCATGGTCAGACAAACTCTGCTTTTCCAAAATCGGCCTTGAGCGAAAGTCCGGTGTGCGCGTCATACAGCGCCTCGCTGCGAAGCACGGCGGTATCGCCGTCCAATTCCTCTATATCGCCCGCCGACCGCAGCGCGGCGTAATGCTGTTCGTATACTGCGACTCCGTACCGGCCCAGCGCACGGAACAGCTCGCGTGTGCGCGTTCCCTCGCGCAGCGCGGCAAGCAGCCTGCGGCTCTCCGCATCGTAAGGAAGGTAGACCGTTTTGGTGCAGTTGTCGATCAGGTGAAACTGCTCCGCGACGGTGCGGAACGGGTAGGCACAGCCCGCGACGCCCATCCGGAATGCGTCGATCACACCGTACTTATCAAGGCCGCTGCCGCTTCTCATGTCGAGCAGGGCGTGAAAATAGGCGTCCATCGCCTGCGGCGAGGCGGGGTCGGGATATTGGCGCAGCGCCTCGGCGGAGGCTTGAAGGTTGGGCTGAAAGAGTTTTGGCGGCGGCGTTTCGGCCTCAAAAATGGTGACGATACTCTCTGCGGCGGGCCTTCTGCCGTTGCGGTTGCAGCGTCCGGCCGCCTGCAAGATGGAGTCCAAGCCCGCAAGCTCGCGCCAGACAGCGGGGAAGTCAATGTCTACGCCCGCTTCGATCAGGCTGGTGGAAACAAGATAACAGGGTAGCTTGTCGTCGAGCCGCTGGCGGATCTCGCGCAGCACGGCGCGGCGGTGCGCGGGACACATCAGCGTGGAGAGATGAAAACGGCTTTCCGGCGGAAGCGCCTGATAAAGTGCCTGCGCCCCCGCGCGGCTGTTGACCACGCAGAGCGCCTGCGGTGAGGCGGTCATTTGTGCGGCAAGGTCGTTCCAGCCGAGCTTTCCTTCCCGCCGGAAGCGGACGCGGCGGAAAACGGGCGCGTCGGCCGAAGGACATAGCTCCTGTATGTGCAGCTGCGGAGCAAGGTCATGGAACAGAGCGCCGAGGGAGGGCTGGGTCGCCGTGCAGAGTACAGCGGTCGAACGGCCCTGCGCGACCAACTCCGCGATCGCGGAGACACAGGGACGCAGATGCTCGATGGGCAGCATCTGCGCCTCGTCGAAGATCAGCACGGCGTTCGCCAGGTTATGCACCTTGCGGCATGGGGAGGAGCGGTTTGCGTAGAGAGACTCGAAGAATTGAACGGCGGTAGTGACGACTACGGGCATATCGAAATTTTCAGACGCCAGAGCGTGCCGGTAATCCGAAACGCTGTTTTCCACATCGTAGAGAACGCCGGAGTGGTGTTCAAGCACGTTTTCTGTGCCGAGAATGCGTCGGAACACTTCTGCGTTTTGCTCAATGATGGAGCAGTAGGGTACGATGTAGATAATGCGGTCCATGCCGTTCGCAATGGCGTGGCGCAGCGCGAACGCAAGCGAAGAAACCGTCTTTCCGCCGCCTGTGGGAACGGTCAGCGTGTAAAGTCCGCGCGGCCGCTCGGCAGCGGCGCAGCAGGTATGAAGAATGTGAAGGCGCTGTCGGTTCAGCTCGTTCGCGGGGGATTCCCATGCGGCGGTATAGGCATTGAGCCGCTGCAGAAGTGTTTGCAGCGTGTCGTATCCGCCGCGCGGCGGCGGGGCTGACGCCATAAACGCTTCGGTATCGAGCCAATCTGCGTCCACAAGGCAGGAGTAAAGCAGACGAATGAAAAAGGCGTTGTGCAGCGGGTCGCGTCCGTAGCTTTGCGGCGCGGAAACGGGTGGGAGGTTGTCGGTCCATGCGGAAAAGTCTTCGATCTTTCCGGCTTCCGCGCGCTTGAGACGTCCAACGAGCGTGGCCTGCCCGTCATCATCAAGCCTTGAGCCGCCGTCCGGCAGTCCGCCATGGTGTCCGGCGATGCAGAAGGCAGACCACTCTGCTCCCTTTTTTGCGCTTTTCCACGCACCGGCGGTCGCGTGATCGGTCACGCTGCCGCCCCGCAGGCGCCGCTGGAAAGCGTCGCTGAACTTGCCGATGTCGTGTGCAAGACCGGTAAAATACCCCTGCGCCTCCGCGTCAAAGGCCCTGGCAAAGCGAGCGCAGCGCTCCGCCGTTCCGCCGAGGTGGGCGTCGATGCTCTGCTCCCGCGTTCCGTCCTCCGAAATATGAGCAAGATATTCCATGGAAGGGCTTCCTCCTTTTGACCATGTGCGCCGTGTGAAAACCATTATCGCTCAGGAACGGTACAAAAAAACGAACCGGAAGCGCAAAGTGAAGAAATCATAAAATTCGACAAAGTTTTTGCTTGTTATAAATAATTATATAGGGATATTAGACAAAAATCAAGAAAAACCGTCCAAGGATCGATCGCCTGATCGACACCGCACATACAGAAAAGCATCCGCATACCCTTATCCCACGGCGTGGGGAGGGTATGCGGATGCTTATGCGTATTAGATCTCCGCGGCGCGGCTTCCGCCCGCGCTTACTGCAGCAGCAGGAGGCTGAAAACGAGGGTGAAGAGCGCGACGGTCTCGATGATGCCGATGACGATAAAGAAGTTCGCCGTACCCTTGCCGGTCTCGCCGAGCGCGTCGGCGCTTGCCGCGGCGACCTTACCCTGGAAGAACGCGGACAGGCCGATGGCGAGACCCGCGAAGATGCCCGTGAACATGGCGAGCGACGGATCGGCGCCGGCGGCGACTGCGTTGCGGATGAAGTTCATCAGCAAAAAGCCGTAGATGGTCTGTGTCAGGGGCGCGCCGGAGAAGGCGACCATGATGAAGGGGGCGGGCTTGCCGTTCGCGTAGCACTTTTTCCACGCGCCGACGCTCGCCTGCGCTGCAAAGCCCGCGCCGAACGCGCTGCCCATGGCGGACAGACCCAGCGCACACGCCATACCAATAAATTCGATACCCATAACATTGTTCTCCTCTTTTGATTATTTTCTGATTTTATCCAGCTTTTTGAACGGGGCATACGCGGTGCCGGTCCACTCCATACCGAGTTGACCGGAGAATTCCAGCAGATTCAATCGCACGCCGTGTACCACCACGGACAGCAGCCCCATCACAATGTTCAGCCCATGACCGACGAGCATGATGAGAATGCCCACGGCGAGCAGCGGACCCTTGAAACCGAGCGCCATGTTGTTGAAGCTTTGCGCGATGGCGAGCGACGCCATGCCGACGGCAAACAGACGGATGTAGCTCATGATGTTGCCAAAGGCGCTGATGGTGTTGAGGAACACCGTGAAGGCATTGCCGAGGCCCGCCTTGAGGCCCTGCACGAAAGTCTTGTCCGGCGACATACCGCCGAAGCACACGACCAGTACGAAGCCGAGGATCACCGCCGCGGCAATGGGAACGAGGCCGACCCGCTCGCCGATGACAAGGTAGAGTACCACGAAGTACAGCGCGCAGATGGCGCACAGCCAGCCGAGGTCGGCGACCCAGCTGAGATCCTTCTCCCGCGTCTTGCGGCGAATGTTCATCACGCACGCCAGCGAGAGCTGGACGGTGCCGAGAATAAAACAGAATTTCATGACGCTGTTCTGCTGTCGGGTCGTGGTGACGCTGAAATACTCGGGGTAGTTCGCAAAGGTCGGCACGACCAGCGAGCGCAGCAGCGGCATGTCCATCGCGCCCTCAAGCCCAAACCATGTGCCGGTCATCGCGCCCCATACGATGGTGGCGATGGAAAGCACCCACAAAAGCTGCACGGCGTCGGAGGGCTTTTTGCGCTTCACCGTCAGGACCACGGCGGCGAGCAGGAACAGACAGCCGTAGCCCGCGTCGCCGATGATCATGGCAAAGAAGAGCGTGAAAAAGCCGAGGAACCAGAACGAAATGTCATACTCGCGGTAGCCCGGCACGGTGCCGAGAATGTCGAACACCGGCGCGATGAGCCGCGTGACCCGCGTGTACCTGATCTTGGTCGGAACCTTTTCGTCGTCCACCGCCGGATCGTCCATCGCCCAGGCCCAATGCTCCTTCGCGGCGGCGGCCTTGAAGCGCTCCGCGTCGTCGGCGGGGAGATAGCCGGTCAGCCACACAAGCCCATCCCCGCTCGCCGAGGTGTTGCTCACCGAGGAGTAATCCGCGTCGTTCTGCGTTTTGAGCAGCTGCTCGCGGAAGCTGGGCAGGTGCTTTGCTGCGGCCTTGAGCTGCGCGCCGCACTCGGCAAGAGCGCGTTCGCAGTCCACGGCTTCCTGCCGATACTCGTCGAGGCTCTTTTCCGGCGGGATAAACTCACCGGCGGCGCAGGAGGCGGGCAGCGCGCCGAGAATGGCGACGGCCGGCTGCTTCCCGACCGGCGCGAGCCGCAGGAAGCGCACCGTTTCGTCCGCCTCGAGCGAGGCGAGGAGCGTCTTATCCACGCGGCAGAAGTGCAGCTCGAAGCCCTGCGCCTTCAATTCTTTGATCCCGGCGGGGGAGAAGCTGCCCCAACCGGCGAGCGTGTCGCACGCGCTGACCGCGGCGGCGCGCTCAGCCTCCAATGCTTTTTTGCGCTGCAGGCAGGCGTTCAACTCCTCGTAGAGCTGTTTGAATTTCCCATCGTCGAGCGTTTCCGTCTCGACCTCGCGCACCCCCTGCTCCTCGAGCGCGGTGATGAGCCGCGAGAGTGCGGCAAAGCGCTCCAGATAGCCCGGGTCGGCGTCCGCCTTTTCCGCGAAATGGACGATGCCGAGCGCGCGCAGCGCGTCGAGCAGCTCCGTTTTCTGCGTCTGCGCGGCGACAATGTGAACGACCTTCATTTTCTCGATCATCGTGCCGCCTCCTGAAGCTTTTTCTTGGCGATCTTGCCGCGCACGACCGCGGAGGTCTGCTGATCGCCGAGGTAGATGCCGATGACGCGGATATTCTCCTTCGCCTCGGGGATCTTCACCTTTTCAAACAGGTTCACGCGCTGCGCGGTGGAGCGCAGCTCCCGCTCGAGCAGCTCGACCTGTCGGCGCAGCGTTCGGACCAGAGCGTCCAGCCGCGCGATCTCGCGCAGCGTGACCACGGCGGCATCCACCCAGAGCGGATAGTCCGCGACATCATAAGAGATGTCCTCAAAGGTCAGCTCCTCAAAGACCGGAACGATTACACCGGCAATGTTGTGGTCGCGGCAGACGACATCCTTTGGCCGCACGAGCGAATCGAGCCGGGCCCCTGCGGGGAAGCGGGTGTTTTCGGCGAATACCGCGATCCAGTCGTCCAGCCCCTCGACGATCCGCAGCCGTTCCGCCTCGACCTTCTCAAGCTGTGCCGTCACCTGCATCACGACCGACTGGAGCTGCTGCTTTTTCAGCTGCAAGGTCGGCAGATAGCGCTGAAATTGTTTGAGCCGGTCCTTCTGGACCTTCAGTTCATTTTTGGTTAGTTTGACAGCCATACGCGCTCCCTCAATTCAAGGCGTCCTTTTTCGGCCATCTTTCCTGCAGGAGGCTCGTCTTGAGGCCCGTTTCATTCGGCTCGAAGCACTCGGCGAGGATCTCCCAACCGAGGTCGAGCGCTTCCTCCAACGGAATGTTCACACGCAGATCCATCAGCCTCGTTTCAAAGAGACGACCGTACTTGAGCAGCTTCTCGTCCCATTCGGACATCATGAAGCCCATGGACTTCTTCTCAAGGCTTTCCTTGTAGGCGCTGTAGAGGCGGATCATGCCGTCCATCAGGGCGCGGTGGTCGCTGCGCGTCGTGCCGTTGACATTTTGCTTGAGACGCGAGAGCGAGCCGAACGGCTCGATGCGGCCGTTTTTGAGGTAATACTGCCCCTCGGTGATATAGCCCGTATTGTCCGGCACGGGGTGTGTGACATCGTCGCCGGGCATCGTGGTGACGCCGAGAATGGTGATGGAGCCTGCGCCCTCAAAGTCGACCGCCTTCTCATAGCGCGAGGCGAGGCAGCTGTAAAGGTCGCCGGGGTAGCCGCGGTTGGACGGCACCTGCTCCATCGTAATGGCCATTTCCTTCTGCGCGTCGGCGAAGTTGGTCATGTCGGTCAGCAGCACGAGTACGCGCTTTCCGGCGAGGGCGAACTGCTCCGCCACGGCGAGCGACAGGTCGGGTACGAGCGTGCATTCCACCGTCGGGTCGGACGCCGTGTGGACGAACATGACCGTGCGGCCCATCGCGCCGCTCTTTTCGAGCGTGTCACGGAAGAAGAGATAGTCGTCGTATTTCAGACCCATGCCGCCGAGGACGATGACGTCGACCTCCGCCTGCATGGCGATGCGGGCGAGCAGCTGGTTGTACGGCTCGCCGGAAACGGAGAAAATGGGCAGCTTCTGGCTCTCGACGAGCGTGTTGAACACGTCGATCATCGGAATGCCGGTGCGGATCATGCGCTTGGGTATGATACGTCTGGCGGGGTTGACGGACGGGCCGCCGATGGGGATCATATTCTCGGTCAGCGCGGGGCCGTTGTCGCGCGGCACGCCCGCGCCGTCGAACACGCGCCCAAGCAGATCATCGGAGAACGAGACCATCATGGGCCGTCCGAGAAAGCGCACGGCATCGGTCGTGCTGACGCCCTGCGTACCGGCAAAGACCTGCAGGGAAACGAGGTCGCCGCTGAGCTTGATGACGCTCGCATAGCTCTCGCCCACGAGGGCGAGGTCGCCGCTGTGTACGCCCGTGGCGCGCACGGTCACGACGTTGCCGACGATGGATTCGATCTTGGTGTAAACCTTTTGCATTCTGAGACCCTCCTTAGCCCGTTACCTTGCTCCGGTAAAGGTCCGTGAGCTTCGCTTCCTGCGCCGCGAATTCCGGCGTGCCGTAGACCGTGCCGTGCCAGTCGAGAAATTCCTGACGCACCTGGTTGAAGAAGGCGCGGATCTCCTTTTTGTCGCTGAGCGCGTAATCGTGCATGAGTACATCGTAGAGTACGTTGAACTCATGCGCCTGACGCTCCGGCTCGCAGGCCGCGTCGATGGGATCGAAGGAATTCTGCTGCAGGTACACGGCGTCGAGCAGCTCGCCCTTCTGGTAGAGAATATAATCCTCGGCCGAGGTACCCTCTTCACCGATGACCTTCATCATCTGGCCGATCTCGGTGCTGCGGCGGAGAATGGCTCTGGCCTCTTCCACGCGCGCCATGTCCACCACGCCCTGATACTTCGACCACGAGTCGATGGGGTGGATGGAGGGGTACTTGCGCGCGTCGGAGCGCTCGCGGGAGAGACCGTGGAACGCGCCGACGACCTTGAGCGTCGCCTGCGTGACCGGCTCTTCGAAGTTGCCGCCCGCGGGGGAGACCGTGCCGCCGATGGTGACGGAGGCGACCTTGCCGTTTCTCAGACGGACCTTGCCCGCACGCTCATAGAACGCGGCGATGACGGATTCGAGGTAGGCGGGGAAGGCTTCCTCGCCGGGGATCTCCTCCAGTCGGCCGCTCATCTCGCGCATCGCCTGCGCCCAGCGGCTGGTGGAGTCCGCCAGCAGCAGAACGTTGAGTCCCATCTGGCGGTAATATTCGGCCATCGTCACCGCCGTGTACACGGACGCTTCGCGCGCCGCGACCGGCATGGACGAGGTGTTGCAAATAATGATGGTGCGCTCCATCAGCGAGCGGCCCGTGCGCGGGTCGGTCAACTCGGGGAATTCCTTGAGGACCTCCACGACCTCACCGGCGCGCTCGCCGCAGGCGGCGACGATGACGATGTCCACATCGGCGTTCTTCGCCTCCATATGCTGCAGCACGGTCTTGCCCGCGCCGAAGGGGCCGGGTACGCAGAAGGTGCCGCCCTTGGCGACCGGCAGGAAGGTGTCGATGCAGCGGATCTTGGTCACCAATGTTTCGTCGGGACGCAGGCGCTCCTCATAGCAGCGGATGGGCTGCTTGACCGGCCAGGAAAAGACCATGCTCAGCGCCTTCTCCTCGCCCGCGCGGTTTTCCAGCACCGCGACGGTGGAGCGGACGGGATAGCACCCCTTTTCCTTTACGCTCTTCACACGCCAACCCTCGTCCTTGAGGTCGAAGGGCACCATGATGAGGTGCGTGAACTGCCCCTCCGGCACGCTGCCGACCGCGTCGCCCGCCAGTACGGCGTCGCCGGGCCGGACGAGCGGGGTAAAGTCCCACTCCTTGTCGGGAATAGGGTCGAGGTAAACGCCGCGCTCAAGGAAGAAGCCGCATTGCTCGGCAAGCTTCGGCAGGGGGTTCTGCAGGCCGTCGTACACCTGCGTGAGAAGACCGGGGCCAAGCTCGACGCTCATCAGCTCGCCGGTCAGCTCCACCTCGTCGCCGACCTTGATGCCGTTGGTCATTTCGTAGATCTGCATACTCACGGCGTCGCCGCTGATGCGGATGACCTCGCCCTTGAGGCGGTCGTTTCCGACCTTGACGAAGCCGACTTCGTTTTTTCGCACAGAGCCGGAGAACCTTGCCGAGACAAGGTTGCCGTTCACTCCGGTCACATAGCCTGTCACTTTCTCCATTTCGTTTCTCCCGTTTTCTTATAGGCTGAATATCTGCTGGCGGACCTGTCCGAGCAGCGTGTCGAAGGCGGCCTTGCCCTCGTCGCGGCGGAAAATGCGCTGCCGCTCAAGCAGCTGCAGCTTCAGTGCATAGCCGTAGAGCGCGCAGTCGTCGAAGCTGTGCAGGCCTACCAGTTCGTCCAGACGGTCGAATTCCAACGCCAGCAGCAGCCGCTCACCCTCGAGAGGGTCCTTGGCGTTCACCGCCGCGGCGACAGCCTGCGTCACGGCTGCGTCACGCTCGCTCGGCGCGGCGCAGCTTTCGCCGCGCTTCGCGCGCCGCTGATAGGTCAGTTCGCTTTGCAGCACACGATAGAACGCCGCCCACCGGCTCACGAAGCCGCCCTCCGAGCGTACCGTCAGCTCCTCGAGCGCGCGGTAGACCTTGTCGCTCACCGTGCCGCGGCACGCGTCAAGAAACGCGGCATAGTCCAGCGGCGGGGCTTCGCCCGCGCGGAGCATCGGCAGGCTCGAGATCAGATAGTAATAGGAAGCCAAGCGCATCCCTCCTTAAATGTGCAGCTCACGGAAGAAGGGGGCGAGCTGCGCCGCCAGCTCCTCGTCGGAGCAGTCGATGTAGCCCGAGTCGTCCTTGGCGCACAGACGAAAGCCCGCACGGACCTTTTTGGAAAGCCGCAGCTCCAGTCCCGCGCGCAGCTCGTCGGCAAGCGCGCTCTTGAGCGCGTCCGTGACCGAGGCGACCTCCGCGGCGTAGGCGGAGGCGTCCTCGCCCCGCAGCGCGGCGGCAATGAGCGCGGCGAGCGCCTTGTCGTCGAGCGCTTTGTGCGTGTCCTGCGCGAGCAGCTTCGTCAACTCCGCGCCGACCTCCTGACGGAAGGCGAGTACCGCGTCGCGCTTCGCCTGCTCGGCGTTGAGACGGGCGCTGGCCTTGAATGTGTCGATCTCCGTCTTGGCATCCGCGCGCAGCCGGTCCGCCTCGCTTCTTGCATCGGCGATAAGCTTGTCCGCCTGCGCCCTGGCGTCGGCAAGGATCTGCGCGGCCTCGCGGTTCGCGCTTTCAATGCCGTCCTTTTTGATGGAGGATACCAGATCCTGAATTTGAAGCTCCATAAGATCCGCCTTTCTCTGATGGTATCGGTAAAACTCGAAATCAAGCTAAAATATAACGCACAATGCCGTAAAAATCAAGAAATTGTAAGGAAATACAGTAATTCATTTTTTCAATAATGCCAAAAATTCAGGCGTGGAACGAAGATTATTATAACCGTTTGCGAAAAAGCCTAAGCGCGGTCTCTCTTTGGAGAACGGACCGCTCGGACATTTTGCGGCAGCCTGCCGCATGAAAAGAAAGACCTCCGCATACCCTCTACCAAATGAAAATGGGGAGGATATGCGGATGTTTTTGCATTTTGGCTGGAGGAAAAAGCGCGGGAAACGCGAGGTGGTAGAACCGCGCTTTCTGGTCCTGCGGCGCAGGACGCTGACCGTCGGCGCGGCGCTGCTTGCAGCGCTCGCCATTTTCGGCGCGGTCAACGCACCCGCCGCCGTGCGCGCGTCGGCCGCCACGCGCCAGCTGCCCATCTACTGCGTCGAGCGCGACCAGAAGGTGTGCAGTATCTCGTTTGACGCGGCATGGGGTGACATCAGAATGCGGCAGTGAAAATCGCCGCGGCATCGTTAGCTTGACACATCGCTTTTTTGCGAGTCGATGTGTTTGAAAGCCGCTATTTTCTGCACCTCAGGTGCGATTAGCCTTTTTACTTTTTTTCGCGTGCTCGAAAGGTATCGGACGGTTACAAAACCCTTGATGGACAAGCGTTTTAGCCGCATAACCAGACAATTATACTCGTAATTATGACAAAGCATGCAAATTAGATTTACTTGTAGTTTTGAAAATATGAATCAAGCAGTTTTGCTCGCAACTCTGAAGTGAGCGAAAAGTGATAATTACTTGCAATTATGACAGCCTGCAAGAAAAGTTTTTAGTCGTAATTTGGCAAATCGGTGCGAACAAGTAGAATCCGTATTCTTGAAAAACTTACTCGTAAATCTTGCCTATCTGAGCCATTTGCAATGGTGTAATGATTTCGAAGATAGACCTTCTTTTTGACGACAATGTTGATGGCCGTGCCTACACGATTGGCCAATGATTTGAAGATGCACGGATATGGGTCCTATCCGGGGAATGCCCTGGATAGGACTCGTTGGTTATGGAATGGAATTGAATGGATATGCTTAGTGATTGAAAAAGCTTAGTTGTTGATGACATCTAAAAAGCAGCCTTCGTCAGCAATTACTTCGATTGCGTCACCAATGTTAAGACCCTTTGTTGCCAATCGGAGTGTGATTAGCATATCCCTGCCATCGTTCGGTGCAGGAAAACGGAGTTCATCGTAATCAGGCCCTTTGACACGGGACATCCGCTTATATTGAGCCTTGTGCACGGATTCGGGTAGTCCGTGTCGATCAAGTCTAAGACGCCGCCACAGGTAGTCCCGTCCGGTTGGGTCTGTAAATGCCAGACAGACTGTTTTTCCTAAAAAGTTTTTTAGCTCGCTGATATACTCGACCCTATTTTCTGATTGATGGTAGCTGAGAAACTGTTGGATAAGAGGAATAATATTCTGGATGTAAAAGACCAGTGCGGCCTTTCGGGTGGATGCTGCACGCCATTGAGGAGGACACAGTCTGTCACATTCTTCGGAACTCAGAGTATTAAAGGCGGCTGTGTAGTCAGTGTGCTGCCGAGTTTGTGCCTTGTTGGATAGCTCGTATTTTTCAATCGAACGCGCAATTGTTCGTTTTATAACATCCGCCTCTGTTTCGTCGTTACCCATGTTCAATCTGGACTGGTAGTTGGCATACGGCAAAGCTACCCCTGTTTCACTTAGCGGCGTTGCTGAGTAGATTTGACCGCGGCGAGAGATGACCATAATGATTTTGCCGGATTTGGTAGACATTTTTTCGCGATAAACTTCGCTCTTTTTTGCCATAATGATATTCATCCTTGATGATTTACATGAGGATACTTATAATAAATGCCGCTAATTATCCAAGTTGGGTATTTTGCAGTTTTTCTACTACGCCCTTGTCAACGATGTAGAGATTGGTATAGAAAATGAAAAAGCAGGCTTTGAGCCTGCTCTCGAAAAGTGCATATAGACATTATCAATTTCCATAAAATAAGACGGTACTATTATAACATGATTATATTCCATTGCAACTCCGTGATTGTTCCTATTTGTTCCAGAGCTGGTACTGACGGCGCGCTGTATACTCCCACACAGGAAGCTATTATACAGAAAGACGGCAGGCCCATCAGCATACACGGAGTGAGCAGTGATAATGCCGCAGGAATAGAAGTCCCGTGCGGGTGCTTGTTTTGCTTATTTTATATAGAGAAAACCACGCGTTAGACGCGTGGTTTGGCAAGGATTAAATCTCTTCCTTGCTATTGTTCCAAGCTATCGGGATTCAGCAGGAAATCAAAAACACTCATGATCAACACACCGCTGTCGTTATAGTACGGCGCCGCTGTGTCTTTGGTAATTATGATTTTCTTGAAAGTGTCGCCGGTCAGCATCAGGGAGCGCTGTTCCTGTTCCATTTTTGCTTGATCCGGGATCGCATAAGCCGACTGAATATAGTAACGCTTGGAGCCTTTGTTGCATACGAAATCTATTTCATACTGCCTGCGGACGCTGCTTCCGTCCTTACCGCTGCCGTTGACTACCACAACACCGATATCCACATTGAAGCCCCTGATTTTCAACTCATTGAAAATGATATTCTCCATCGTGTGCGTTTCCTCCAACTGACGGAAGTTCAGCCGTGCGTTACGAAGCCCCATGTCGGTAAAATAATACTTAACCGGAGTGTTGATATACTTTTTCCCTTTGATATCATAACGCATTGCGCTGTCAATCAGGAATGCATCACGAAGATATCCGATATATCTGGTAATGGTTACCTTGCTGATCGTCTTTTGCTTGACGCTTTTGAATGTGGCTGACAGCTTGGTTGGATTGGTGAGGGAGCCGATGGCAGAGGAAAGAATGTTCAGAAGCTCTTCCAACTCGGCACGGTTCCGAATCTTGTGCCTGCCCACGATATCTGAAATGTAGGTCTCTTCAAAGAGTGACTTTAGAAAAGCAATCTTTTCTTCCGGCTCTTCAAAGCGCAGGATAAGCGGAAGCCCGCCGTAAAGCATATATTCATTCCAACCGTCCTGCTTCGTGCCGGGGTAGACCGACATGAACTCCGAAAAGCTGAGCGGGAACATATGAATCTCATCGCCGCGGCCACGGAACTCCGTGATAACATCCTTAGACAGGAATCTGGCGTTGCTGCCGGTCACATACACATCCACATTTTCCATGCGGATAAGGCTGTTGAGAACGGCTTCAAATTCGCCCAGAAGCTGCACTTCATCGAGCAGAACATAGTACATACCATCATCTGCGATCTGCTCTTTCAGATAGGGCATCAGCACATAGGGGTCTTGAAACTGCTTATTTTCAAAAGCATCAAAGGCAATTTCTATAATGTGCCCTTTGTCCACATCTTTGGAAAGAAGATATTCCTTGAAAAGATGGAACAGCAGATAGGATTTCCCGCATCGACGAACACCCGTGATGACCTTGATCAAACCGTTGTGCCTCTTGCTGATGAGCTTGTTCAGGTAGATGTCTCTTTTCACGACCATGCGCTCTTGCCCTCCTAGTGTATTTTTTTGCGGGTACACGCATTTTTGTTCAGCAGCATTATACCCGATGCCGGACGATTTTACAACTGCTTATTGAACATTTTTGCGGGTATACGCATTTTTGTTTAGCGGGAGCGGCTTTTGAAACGCTCCCGCTGATGCACGGCCTTTATTCGTCTGTGTCGAGGCCTGGGAACAGTTTCTCGAACTGCTTGTCGGTGATGTCGTCCAGCCTGCGCAAGGTGCTGCCGGTATTGCACGAAACAATGAACCCGCTTCCTCAACATCCGGTTTCTCCTAATGCACCTCCAGCACTCCGCGAAGCTCGTCCGAAAAGAGATATACGATCTCAAGGTGCTTGTCCTCGAATACACGAATTTCCTTGACTGTCTGCGCCAGCGTTGTGCGGTCAAGCTCCGTCAAGTGTCCGAGCTTTACGAGCTTTTCCAGCCAGGGATTTGCTGCTTCATTGTCTTTGGCTGCGCTGCGCGCCTGTTTAAGCTGTGCGGCAAGCGTCTCCTCCTGACGGTCATAGTCCGCCTTGTAACGGAGGAATTCGTCGCGAGTGAGGAGCTTGTCCTGATAGTCCTCATAGGAGCTTTGTTTAAGACGCCGGATGCGTTCCAATGCCGCGGTCAGGCGCTTTTCCTCGTTCTCACGCTGGATGTGCGGGTCAGACACCGGACGGTTTTCCTCTGCCAGCCGCTTGAGGTCGTCCACCTGTGCGATGATACGATTTAGGTCATTCAGCAGGATGTCCTCAATATCCTTTTGGGGAATGTAGTGCTTTGTGCAGGCAGTAAAGCCATAACGGCGGTACGACCCACAGGAATAGTGAGTACATCCGCTCCACACGGTCTTAACCATGGCCCGTCCGCAGTCACCGCAGCGGATAAACCCTGCCAGCAGACCGACATTGCTCTCAAAGTCCATTGTGCGGGTATTCCGGCTGATTTGCGCCTGCACCGCATCCCACAACTCGCGGGAGATGATGGCCTCATGCGTGCTTTCGACTACGATCCATTCGCTTTTGTCGGCGGCCTTGGCCTTTCCGTGCATTGACGCGCGCACAGCACGCCGCTGCACCATGTTGCCAATGTACATTTCATTGCGGACGATTTTATGGATCGTCGAGTATGTCCAATAGCAGGTCTTGCTGAGCCGCTTGGAGTTGCTGTATTTTTCACCCATGAGCCGCTTGTACTCGCTGGGGCAGGGCAGCTCCTCGTCGTTGAGCATTTGCGCCACCTTGACCTGACCGATCCCCTGCGCGGTGAGCTCGAAGATGCGGTGGACGACCGGCGCAGCGGCGGGGTCGATGATGAGATGGTTGTGGTTCTCGGGGTCCTTGAGATACCCGTAGGACGCGAATGCGCCGACGAACTCGCCGCGCTTCTGCTTGACGGCAAACGCGCTGCGGACCTTGCCGGAAATGTCCTTGGCATACTGTGCGTTGAAGACATTCTTGAGGGGGAGGAGCATATCATAGGGACCTTTCTCACTGTCCACAGCGTCGTTGACGGCAATGAACCGCACACCGAGCGCGGGGAACACACGCTCGAGGTAGTACCCCATATCGATGTAGTCGCGGCCGAAGCGGGAGAGGTCCTTGACGATAACGCAATCGACTTTTCCTGCCTTGAGGTCGGCAAGCATTTGCTGAAAGGCTGGACGGTCGAAGTTTGTGCCGGTATAACCGTCATCTGCGTAATGCTCCGCAATGTGCAGCTCGTCGCGTGAGGCGCAGTAGTCCTCAATGACGTGCTGCTGGTTGATGATGCTGTCGCTCTCCATGCGGTCGCCGTCCTCACGCGACAGGCGGGAGTAGGCGGCGACCGTGTAGGTGTTTCTCTTTTGCGCCGCCATCTCAGCCGTGCGCCTTGACCAGCGCCGCGACTACATCCTGCGCGGTGCGCTCACCGGAAAAGCTGCGGTCGATATGATAGCGGGAAGTGGCTTCGGAATGGCTTGTCAGGTTCGGATTCATTTGGATACCTCCCATAGTCTTTTGGTGATCAAGTCTATGAGAGTGCGCCGCTGACTATGCATGATATTCCCTGAACGATAACGAAGCGGTAGGAGAATGCCAGAGTGTTGCCGCCCTGTTCGCCGATCACGGTACTGCGCTCGTCCATCGGCATGAGAAGGTATTTCTTTGCCTCCTCCAGTGTTCCGCCGCGCTCGTGCAGCGCCGACAGCGTCTTCTTCAGGTGCATGAAGCAGTTGCGGACACCGATGGCGTCTTCCTTACGATAGACTTCAACATCTTCCGCCTCCGCGGACATATCCGCATAGAATTCCGCGAAAAACCGCGCAGCGATATAAGACTCGACCTGCTCCAGATCGGCGCACATAGTGGGAATGTCATGGATCAGGTCGGTCAGGTCCCTGTTGTACTCGCTGCAGCCATCCCTGTGCAGCAGCCTTTCGATCTCCCACAGCTGCGTCGCCCGTTGGTTGGTGTACTGCGTGCCGAGCACGCCGCTGATCCAGCCGATGAACGGATGTTCACGCACATAGGAGCCATCTACGGTGACGATGCCGTAGCTCTGGCTGTAGAGCGCTGTCAGCACATACCCCGAAAGGACGGCGGTGCAGAACGCCCCGCCGCCGATCTTGTTGGAGGAAAACATGCCCTTGTCGGCGTTGAGACCCCAGCTCTCCCAGAAATCGTCCTCGAAGTAGTTATAGCAGCCCCACGCGCGGTCGGCTTCATCCAACTCCGGCGGATAGAGCAGGCGGATGCGGTGACCGAAAAGTCCTACCTCGTCCACCGACATCATGCCGCCCGCATGGAGCAGCCTGAGCATCTGCCGCGCGTATTCCGCGCGCCGGTTCTCCGGAATGTCCATCGTCCCGATATAATCTGCAAAGGTCCCCATAAGCCCATCCTCCCATGTTTTCCTTCAGCATGCCACGGGGCAGGGGAGATGTTATTGAAACTGCGGTATAGGCTTGCATGGAATACAAAAGTCATATGTACTAAAGGCGTTTTCCATTTTTACTCATAGCTACTAGCCCAAGAGAACAATTCATGTGCCGTTTTGGCTACTGTGCCGTGCGAGATGCCTGGTTTCTACACAAAACGAGAATGGCTTTCGCCCGCGCCCTAAACGCGAAGGAGTCCGGCGCGGCGGAGTTCAGCGACATCCCGACTGACAGCTACTTCGCGAATGCGGCTATCTGGGCGGCGCTCAATGGTGTGACCGAGGGCGTTGGCAACGGGCTGTTCGTGCCTGACAGAGACTGCATGTGCAGCTAAATCGCGACCTTCCTCTACCGCGCCTACAACAAGTAAATTCTTCCCTCTCGCTGAAAAGCGGGGCGGCATTTTGCCGCCCCGCTTCAGTCTGTCGAAAAAGTCCGGCTGGAGCAGGGCTTTTTCTGATAGATATGGTAGAATGGGTAAGGGTGATGCAAGATGCTGGAACGCGGGAAAATGGATCGAGATC
>CAKTEZ010000022.1 GCA_934553255.1 uncultured Oscillospiraceae bacterium | reverse complement strand
GGAAAGGCCGCGACGACGAGCGGAACGATGGTCGCCCTGGTGCCGACGGTCGTGCCGATGATGAGGCGCGAGAGCGGGAAGACCATGATCATCAGGATCAGGAACGGAATGGAACGCAGCAGGTTGATGATGACATTCAGCACGCTCATCAGCCAACGGGGAAGCGGCAGCACGCCATCCTTTTCACCCGCCACGAGCAGCACGCCGAGCGGCAGACCCAGCACAGTAGCCAGCACCGTGGAGAACACCGTGACATAGAAGGTCTCCCAAATGGCGGGGAGGAACTGTGTTTGCAGCGCGGCCGTCAGGTCGGCGACGGACTGCTCGGAAAAAAGATTACTGTACATGGACGCTCACCTCCTCGACCGAAAGGTTTTCGATGCCGTTCAAAAAGACCCACGCGCGGTCGAACTGCGCCGCGGGAACGCCCAGCAGCATACTGCCGTAGACCTCCTCGGAGAGCTTCTGCGTGCTGGCGGAAATAACATTCGCCGCCACGCCCTCCTCCGTGGCGAGACGCGCCACCAGAGGAATGGAGGTGGTCTTGGCGCTGCGGAAGATCAGGCGGATGCGCCGCTCCTGCGCGGGGTCGGACACATCCAGATCGGCGCCGCGCGGAAACACGAGATGGCGCGCGGCGGCAGACTTCGGCGCGGAAAATACGGCGGAGACCAGTCCGGACTCCACGACCTCGCCGTCGTCCAGAATGGCGACATGGTCGCAGACCTCCTTCACCACACTCATCTGGTGCGTGATGATGACGACGGTGATGCCGAGCTTTTTGTTGATGTCGCCGATCAGCTCAAGGATCTGGCGCGTCGTCTTGGGGTCGAGGGCGCTGGTGGCCTCGTCGCACAGCAGCACCTGTGGGTTTGTGGCGAGCGCGCGGGCAATGGCCACGCGCTGCTGCTGCCCGCCGGAGAGCTGCGCGGGATAGGCCTTCGCCTTATCCTTGAGCCCCACGATGTCGAGCAGCTCCAGTGCTCGCTGCTCACGCCATTTCTTCTCTCCGCGCAAGCCGGAAAGCTCCATGGGGAAGCAGACATTATCCAGACAGTTTCGCTGCATGAGCAGGTTGAAGCGCTGAAAGATCATGGTGATGCCGCGCCGCGCAGCACGAAGCTGCGCGGGCGACATAGTATCCATTCGCTTGCCGTTGACGACGATCTCGCCGGAGGTCGGCCGTTCGAGCATATTGATGCAGCGTACAAGGGTGGATTTGCCCGCGCCGCTCATGCCGATGATGCCGTAAACATCACCGTCCGGAATGGTCAGGGAGATGTCCTTGAGGGCCTCCACCCGCCCGCCGGCGGTCTCAAAGACTTTGCTGACATGCTTGAGTTCGATCAAGGACCTCTCCTCCCTTCACTTACTTCAGGGCGTCCAGAGAGGACTGCTTGCCGCCGTAGAGACCCATCGGCTCAACATGGACAGCGGAAACGGAGACGATGTGCGTGCCGTTCTCGGCGTTGAAGTCATCGAGATAGGGGACATGCTGGAAGTAGTTGGCGTCCACCGTGCCATCCTCCACAACGCTGTTGGGAACGACATAGTCGTTGTAGGTCTGGATGTCGAGGGTGATGTCCTTGGCGGCAAGAATGTCCTTGGCGACCTCAAGGATCTCGGCGTGGGGCGTGGGGGACGCGGCAACGGAGATGGTCTCGCCGGCGAGCGCGGCGTAGTCAACGCTGGCGTCGTAGCCGTCGCCGGGGTTCTCAACGGTACTCACGACCGCGCCGTCATACTGCTTGGCGATGAAGTCGGCAACCTCCTGGCTCTCCAGCGCGGCGACCAGCGCCTTGACTTTGCCGCTGTTCTCGCTGCCTTCCTTGACGGCGAGAATGTTGGCGTAGGCGGAGGAGGAGCCTTCAATGGCAAGAGAGTCCTTGACGGGGTTCAGACCCGCGTTGATGGCGTAGTTGGAGTTGATGACGGCGTAATCCACATCCTTGAGGATATTGGGGATCTGCGCGGCTTCGGTCTCAACGATCTCAATGTTGTGGGGGTTTTCGGCGATGTCGTTCTTGGTGGCGGTGATGCCTGCGCCGTCCTTGAGCTTGATGATGCCGTTGGCCTCCAGCAGCAGCAGGGCGCGGGCTTCGTTGGTGGTGTCGTTGGGAACGGCGATCTGAAGCGCGGTGTCCGCCTTCTTGCCGCAGCCGCTCAGGATGCCGAGGGCAAGAACGGCGGCGAGGGTAAGAGCAATGATTTTTTTCATGGTGTTGACCTCCTTTTCTTGGAACGCTGTTAGTTATACACGATGCTTCGCTATTTGTCCAATACCCTATAAGGATAGTTTATTATAGGAACAGCCTATAACCGAACAAATAACTATAGGAGTAGACTAAAAAGAAAAAGCAAAAGAGGACGGTTTCGGGAAAAGTACACAAAAAGGGGCGCATGAACGCCCCGCGAGGGAGGTTCATGCGCTTTTCTGCGTGGCTTGTTGTGTGAAGAAGCTGAAGTCCGGCGCTTCCACGGTGGCCGTGTGGCTGTCCCACAGAGTCTCCTGCCAGAAGTAGTAGTCCGGAAGGAAACAGAGCGGATCGTTCTCCGCCTCTGCACGGCTTACCCCCTGAAGATACGGCGGCAGATAGTCCAAAAGCTCGTCGACATAGTCGGCAAGATCGTCCACGGAGGTACCGTGGCTTGCACTCCAAGAGCTATCGGCCCACGTAGCGTCGGTGTAGAACATCTTTCCGTCCTCGTCGAGCTGCACGGACCAGATGTGACTTTCGCCCGCATCGCCGACCTGTCCGAATGTCGGAACGCCCGCTAAGCGGCAAAGGCAGTTATAGAGCGCCGTATAGCAGGTACAAACACCGCGCTCTTCGCGGATCGCTGTGAATGCATCATGGATCGCCTTATCGTCGTCGTAATCCAGATAATGGTCGACCCAGTTGAGGATCACATAGGCTTTTTCCCGATGGCTCATGGTGTTAGTGAGCAGAAGCTCCTCGTTCAGGGCGCGAAGGAGCTCCTCACAGTAGCTCCGGATGTAGGAGGCGTGTTCCGCGGCCTCCTTCAAGGAGCCGGCTTCGGCGGGCGTCAGCGTCAGGTCGATCCGTTGGACCGTTTGGCTCGCATCCCAGGTCATCCACCAGCTGACATTATAAACATACGCCAACTCCGGCAGCCGCTGGGCAAGGAGATCGTATCCGCGGCACAGACGCCGGTCAATGGCGGAAGAGGAGGCGGACCTCCCGTTGACACGAAGCGTCAGCGATCCGATGTTGTTAATGGCCATGTATTCGAAGACAGCGGCGTATTCCCGTTCGGTCGTGGCGGCGTTAAAGACGGTGATATGCTGCGGACTCACCGCGTCATAATAGCTCGTGTCCGGCTCCATGCGGAGTTCCTCGCGCAGCCTGTCCCGCAGTCCCTCGACGGCGGGGTAGCCCTCCTCCTCCAGCAGCTTCAGCTGTCGGCGCGCGGAAAGGACGCTGCCGCCGTACCATTGCTCCATCATTCGTTCGTATATGGCGTCGAGAAGCTTTCCCTTCAGCTCCGAAATGGGGGGATACGGCTCGTCCTCGATCTTACGCAGATCGCGTAATGCGAAAAGGTATCCTCCGTCGAGAAAGCTCGCCTCAACGGCTTCGTACTTTTTGACCACGCGGAGCATATGCTTTGCCTGCAGCAGCAGTTCATCAGAGTCCCGATATGCTTCGAGGGTCTGGTATATTTCGGCGGCCGCGGCGTAGTTGCAGCTGTCCATCAGCGCATTTGCCTGCGTATAAAGCAGCCCGCGCTTCGCCTCGCTGCACAGCGCGGCGGAGTCGCGAAAATCTCCCAACCGCTCGAACCACGCAACGGCGGTGTCGTACCGCTCCTGCGCCAATGCCTGACGGGCGTACTCATAGGCGGCAAAGGGCGCGGAGACAGCGGCGGCGAGCAGCAGAGCCAGAAGGCACAGCAGCACGACCCGCTTTTTTCGTTTGCGCGGCGCGGCCGAGGCTTCCGCCGTGTCCGCCTGCTCCGCGGAGAGAAGCGGCGCGGTCTCGGCAGGGATCTCGTTTGCGGCAGGGGACTCGTTTGGGGTGGACTCTGGTCTTTCTTCGTTCATGGCGATGCTCCCGTCTTCAGGATCTCAGGTACGCCTGCATCTTCTCGATATACAGCTTGCCGACGCTGCTGAGGATCTGATTTTTCTTTACAATGTAGCCGATCTTCATGATGCCGTTGATGGGGCTGTCGTCCGAGAGGGGAATGGCGCGGTAGTCGCCGCCGTTGAGTTCCTCGCACACGATGCCGGAGCAGAGCGTATAGCCGTACAGCCCGACCATCAGATTGACCATCGTGGCGCGGTCATTGACCTTAATGGTCTGGGAGTAGTCGTTCATCGACGACAGCTCCTCGGAAAAGTAGAACGAATCGTTGCCGCCCTGCTCGAAAGAGAGAAACGGATAGTCGCTCAGCTCCTCGCCGTGGATCACGCTGCGCTCGGCGAGCGGGTGATTTTTCCACAGGTACACATAGGACTTGCAGTCGATCAGCTCGTGAAACTCGATGTTGTTCGCGCGGAGGATCTTGGTGATGACATTGCGGTTGAAGTCGCTGAGGTACAGAATGCCGATCTCGCTTCGCAGATTGCCCACATCGTCGATGACCTCGCGCGTTTTCCCTTCACGGATGGCAAAATCGTATTTTGCCGCGTCGAAGCTTTTTGCCATCTCCACGAACGCCTTGACCGCAAAGGAGTAGTGCTGCGTCGTCACGCCGAACTTCTTTTTCAGCTCGTTCGGATGCGCGTATTTTTCCGCCAGCGTTTCGTACTGGTGGTAGACCTGACGGGCGTAGTCGATAAATTCCTGCCCGTCGTTCGTCAGCGTCACGCCGCGTCCGCTGCGGTGGAAGATGGTGATGCCGAGTTCATGTTCCAGCTCCTGCATCGCACCGGTGAGCGAGGGCTGGGCGATATACAGCGTTTCCGCCGCCTTGTTCATCGAGCCGGTCTCGGAAATGACGATGGCGTAGCGCAGCTGCTGAAGCGTCATGGGTGCGTTCCTCCGCGTTTGAGAATGAAAATAGTATACCATACGCGCGGCAGAAGTGCAAGCACGCGGCAGAGCCGAAGACGAGGGATATTTTCCAATAGTTAAGGATATTTAATTGAGGGGGGGGGAAAAACTTAACTTGACAATGAGGGGAAGGACACCTATAATACATGACAGGTTGTCATTTTATGACAGGTTGTCATATAGGAGGGATACCATGCCGACCGATACCTTTTTCCGATTGCCGGAGGAAAAGCGCGGGCGCATTCTTGCCAGCGCATGGGAGGAGTTCACCGCGGTCCCCTATGCGGAGGCGTCCATCAACCGCATCGTGCGCGCCTCGCGCATTCCGCGCGGCAGCTTTTACCAGTATTTCGCGGATAAGAACGATCTGTTTCTCTGCCTGATCGACGAGATACGGGACGAATTTCTCGACCGGTTCCACGATACGCTCGAGCGCTCGGGCGGGGACCTGTTCGCCATGCCGCTCGCGCTGCTCGACGCGATGGTCGCCCCAAGCGGATACATCACGCCGGCCTTTTCGCGCGCGTTCGCGCTGCTGAGCCTGAATGTCAATATGGACGTGCAGCAGCTTTTCTTCGAACGCGCGGCGGATGAGCTGTGTCCGCAGAAAATATTGGAGCATATCGACCCCGCGCTCCTGCGCTCGCAGGAGGAGGGGTTCGTGGACAATGTGTTCACCCTGCTCGTGGGGACGCTGGCGTGCGCCATCGGACGCACGCTGCAAAAACCGGAGGACTACTCGCGTGAGCGCGAGCGGCTGCGCGGCTGCGTCGCCGTCATTCAGTACGGCAGCGCCGCTTTATAAAAGGAGGAAAAGACCGATGAAGAAACGATTGACCGCGCTGCTTCTGGCGCTGACGCTGCTCTCGGCGCTTGTGGTCGGCATAGCGGCCGACGAACAGACGGAGGAGACCGCCGCGGAGACGGCGCAGACAACGCCGGACGCAGCGGGGACGCTGAACTTTGGGAACCTCGGCGCGCGGATGCGCGCGGAAAGCTACTCGCTCCTCGTGCTGGAGGAGAATATTGCAGCCATCGAAAGCATGGATTACGACAAGCTGGAGGAGGAACTGCGCGACAAGCTGAACGAAACGGCGGACAGCCAGTGGAAGGCAGCGCAGCTGGGCAGCTTAAGCAGCAACCCGGGGATACCTTATGATCCGGTCGCGATACTCGGCAGCTCGGTGAGCAAGCTGATGGGAATGAGCCTACAGCAGCAGTACGACGCTTACCGCGAAGCCTTTGACGACCTCCGTGACGGCAATTTGCAGCAGGACAACGCGGACCTTGTCCGTCAGCTCCGCGCGACGGAGGACAAGGCCGTGATGATGGGCGAAACGCTTTACATAACGCTCCTTGGCTTAGAGGAACAGTCCGCCGCGCTCGCGCGGCAGGACGCGGCGCTGGGGCGTACCGTCGAGGAACTGGAGCTGCGCTATCAGCTTGGCCAGATCAGCGCCATGACGCTCCAGCAGACGAAGTCCGGCCGCGAGCAGCTGCAAAGCGGCAAGGCGACGCTGGAGGTGAACATCGCCGCGCTCCGCCGCCAGCTCAACGCCATGGTCGGCGAGGACCTGACCGCGCCGCTCGTGCTCGGCGCGCTTCCTGCCGTGACGGCGGAGCAACTCGCCGCGATGGACGTGGAAAAGGACCTTGAGCGGGCGAAAAACGCCAGCTACGACCTCTACGCCGCCAAGCTGACGCTTGACGACGCGGACGAGAAATTTGAAGACAGCGGCGCGAAGTATAGCTATAACGAAAAGGACTACAAAAAGGTGCAGGCCAAGCACACCTGGCAGGCGGCGCAGTACACCTACAACGCCGCGGTGCAGAACTTTGAGCTTTCCTTCCGCTCGCTTTACGACAGCGTGAAGGATTGCGCGCAGATCCTTACCGCCGCGCAGACCGCGCTGGAATGCGAGCGCGCCGACCTTGCCGCCGCGCAGCTCAAATACGAACAGGGGACGATCTCCGCGAACGCCCTGCATACGGCGGAGGACGACCTCTACACCGCGCAGGACACCGTTTCCGGCGCGGAGCGCGATCTCTTTACCGCATACAACAACTACCGCTGGGCCGTGGACCGCGGCCTGCTCAACGGCTGAGGAGGGCTGAGAAGATGAAGAAAAAAACGATTTCGCTCGCGCTGGCGCTGGTGCTGGCGCTGTCCCTCACGGGCTGTAAAAAGGAAGAACCCGTCACCGCGCCCGCGGGCGTGGCCGTGCAGGTGCAGACGGTCGAGGCGCAGAACATCGCGGCAGAGAACACCGTCTCCGGTCAGGTGACGGCGGGCAGCGAAACGAGCGTTTATGTCACCTCGGCCGCGAAGTGTACCGCCGTTTATGTGCAGGCGGGCGACGAGGTCAGGGCGGGCGATGTGATCTGCTCGCTCGATATGGAGGGTTCGCTCGCGCAGTACCGCGCCGCCGAGATCGGCTACCAGAGCGCGGCGTCGAGCTATGCAAGCCAGAAGGATATTCTGGACCGTCAGGTGGCGCTGTACGAAAAGACATGGAACGACACCAAGGCGCTCTTCGACATCGGCGCGGCCTCTCAGATGGAGGTGGACGGCGCGGAGCTGCAATACCTTTCCACCAAGGCGCAGCGCGATTCCACGCTCGCCCAGCTTGAGGCGGCGGTGCAGAATGCGCGGTCCGGCTATGAGCAGCTGGCGCTCGCCATGGAGAATATCGACAGCCGCGGCAATGTCATCGCGCCGGTGGACGGCGTACTCGCCTCGCTCACCGCGAGCGAGGGCGGCATGGTCTCGCCGAACTATGCCGTCGCCGTGATCGACGGCGCGGAGCAGATGAAGGTCACGGTCATGGTGTCCGAGGCGCTGGTGCCGAAGCTGACCATCGGCGATACGGTGACGGTCCGCGTCAGCGCGGCGGACGCGCTCTTTGACGGCACGATCCGCTCCGTCGAAAAGACCGCCAACCAGATGACGAAGCTCTACACCGTCACCGTTACGGTGCCGCCGGAGGTCTCCGGCCTGCTCTCCGGCATGTTTGCCGATGTGACCTTCCACACCGCCGTGAGCGAGAGCGCGGTCGTCGTGCCGAGCGAGGCCATTCTCACGAGCAACGACCGGCAGTATGTTTTCACCGTCGAGAACGGCGCGGCGAAGCGCACGGAGATCGAGACCGGTCTGACGGGCGGCGGCATGACCGAGGTGCAAAATGGCCTTGACGCGGGCGCACAGCTCGTCACCGTGGGCCAGCAGTACCTCTCCGACGGCGACGCCGTGCGTATCGTGGAGGGATAACTTCCATGAACATTGCCAGATTCTGCATCAAGCACAAGGTGACGACCCTGCTGGCCGTCATCATGATCGCCATTTTCGGCGTGGTCTACACCACGCAGCTGCAAATGGCGCTGCTGCCGAACATCGAGTATCCGGCGGCCTATGTTTACTGTTACTACAACGGCGCGGGACCCGAGGACATCGAACAGCTCGTCACCCGCCCGCTGGAGTCCGCCATCATGACGGTCCCGGGCGTGGACTCCATCACCTCCTCCAGCGCGGACAGCATCTCCACCATTCAGATCATGTATGTCGAGGGGACGGATGTGGACATCACGGCGACCAAGCTGCGCGAGAAGTTCGATGCGCTCAGCCTGCCGGACGGCTGCACATCGCCCGTCATTCTGAACATCAATGTTTCCGAGATCCTGCCGAGCGCCATCGTCGGACTGCTCGGCGACGACCTTTCCGCGCTTCAGCAGACGGCGGAGAATGTGGTCGCGCCCGCGCTCGAGCGCATCGACGGCGTGGCCTCCGTCTCCATATCCGGCGGCGTGAAGCGCCAGATCGCGGTCGAACTGGACGCGACGCGGGCGGCGGGCTACGGGCTGTCCACGGCGTATATCACGCAGATATTGCAGGCGGAGAACCTGCTCTACCCCGCGGGCGAGGTCTACAACGGCAGCCAGACGCTCAGCGTTTCCACCGACGCGCAGCTTTCCTCCGTGGAGGAGGTCGCCAACATCAACATCCCGCTTCAGACCGGCGGCACGGTCCGTCTCAGCGAGGTGGCGAACGTTGCGCTGGAGACGACCGACCGCGACGCCATCGCCGCCATGGACGGCACGGCGGGCGTGGTGCTGCAGGTGAGCAAGCGCTCCGGCGCGAACGAGGTCAAGACCGCTGAGGCGGTGGTCGCGGCGATGGAGGAGCTGGCCGCCAAGGACGAGTCCATCCACTACGCCATTCCCTATGTTGCGAGCGAGTACATCAATGTCGCGGTGGACGCCGCGCTCGAGGGCATTATCCTCGGCGTTATTCTCGCCGCGGTCGTGGTGTGGGTGTTCCTGCGGCGCATGGGCGCGACCATGACCATCGCGGTCTCGATGCCGGTGTGCATCCTCGCGGTGTTCGTGCTGATGTATGTCTGCGACCTGACGCTCAACATGATGAGCCTCGGCGGCATCGCCATGGGCGTCGGCATGATCGTGGATAACTCCATCATCGTGCTGGAGAATATCTACCGCTGGGCGTCCGAGGGCCACGACCGCATGACGAGCTGCGTCGAGGGAACGAAGGAGGTCACGCTCTCGCTGACCGCCTCGACCCTCACTACCGTGGCGGTGTTCCTGCCGCTGGGCCTGACCGGCGGCATCGCGGGGCAGATCTTCAAGGACTTCTGCCTGACCATTGCGTTTTTGATCTTCGCCTCCCTTGCCATCGCGGTGACGCTCGTACCGCTGCTGTGCTACTTCCTGCTCGACGAGAGCAAGGTCCATCTTGCCGCGCTGCAGAAGGCGCAGCAGGGCGGCCGCCGCACGCAGCGGTTCATGGCGTGGTATGTGAAGAAGCTGGACTACTATGTGCATCACCTCAAGCGCGGCGTGCTGGTGTCCGTTGCGCTGGTGGCGGTGTTCCTTGCCGCCTGCCTGAACACCAAGATGGTGCTCCTGCCCGAGATGGACGAGGGCATGGTCACCGTGACCGTCTCCATGCCCATCGGCTCCAAGGTCGAGCAGGCGGCGGCAATGGCGGAGCGTGTGGCGGGCATCGCCGAAGAGACGGTGCCGGAGTTGGATAACTATTACTACACCGCGGAAAACGGTCAGAGCGCCAGCCTGGTGCTGAACCTGATCGACAAGGGCGAGCGCGACCGCACGGCGACGCAGATCGCCAACGCCATGCGCGACGCGACCTACGACGTGGCAGGCTGCGAGATCACCTGCTCGGCCTACGACATGGGCGCGATGATGGGCGGCAGCGGCATCAGCGTGGACATCACGGGCGAGGACTACACCACGCTCAAGATGATCGCGGACGATCTGGTGGGCCAGATCGCGGCGCTGCCGGACGCGGTGGAGGTCAAATCCTCCGTCGCCGAGCAGGTCCCGCAGGTCAAGGTGACGATGGACCGGCAGGCCTGCGCGCAGTACGGCCTGACGGCGTACAGCGTGGGCGCGGCGGTGCGCGCGGGGTTGACCGGCTCGACCGCCACCACCGTGACGGTTGACAGCAAAGAGATCGATGTCGTCGTGCGCGGCGACGGCCGCGCCGAGCAGAGCCTCGACGCGCTGCGCTCCATGGCGATCTCCACGCCGATGGGCGGCAGCGTGCCGCTTGGCAGCATCGCGGAGGTCAGCGTCGTCATGTCCCCGCAGACCATCACGCGCTACAACCAGTCCCGCCAGGTGAGCATCTCCGGCGCCACCGTCAGCGGCGACACGAGCGCGATGGCCAAGAGCATCCAGTCCATTCTCGACAGCTATACCCTCCCCAGCGGCTATACCGCGGAGATCTCCGGCGGCTACACCGAGATGATGAACAACTTCTCCGATCTTGGCCTTGCGCTCATCGTTTCCATCGGCCTTGTCTACTTCGTGCTGGCGTCTCAGTTCGAGTCCTTCCTCATGCCGATCATCATCATGATGATCCTGCCCATCGCGTTTTCCGGCGCGCTCTTTGCCCTGCCGCTCACGGGCAAGGACCTTTCGATGATCTCGCTGGTGTCGCTCATCATGCTGGCCGGTACGGTGGTCAACGCCTCCATCGTCCTCGTGGACTACATCAAGCAGCGCCGCGACCGCGGCGAGACGCGCGAGGATGCCATTCTCCACGCCTGCCCGCTGCGTATCCGCCCCGTGCTGATGACCACGCTCACCACCATCCTCGCCCTTGTGCCGACGGCGCTCGGCATGACCGGAAAGATGAACGAGATGATGAGCGACATGGGTACGACCATGATCTCCGGTATGCTCATTTCTACCGTCATCACCCTGCTCTTTACGCCCGTGTACTACTGCGTCATTGACGACCTGACGCACCGCGGGGGCAGAAAGAAGCAGAAAAAGGAGACCCTGCCCGCCGCGGCGGAGCAATGAAATAAAACGAAAAGGAACCGCGGATGCGGTTCCTTTTCGTTTTGAAGATTGAGAAAACTCACGGTGCGTCGGTGCCGTCGGCGGTCGCTTTCGTGCCGTCTGCCGCGCCGCACTCGGCGGCTTCCGCCTGCGCGGGCGCTTCGCCTTCCGCGCAAGCGCCCTCCGTGGGGCTGTCCGCGATAGGACGCTCCCCGCTCAGGTCCGGCAGGACGGTCACCTGCTCGGCGAGCCTGCGGTTGACGAACATTCCCGCGGGATCGGCGCTGCGGTTTTTCAGCAAAATGGCGACGGTGAGAATGATCATCACAAGGCTCAGCGCCTGCGACACGCGCACGCGCTCGCCAAAGAGCGTGGCATTGAAGAGGTACAGGCTGTCCGTCCGCAGCCCCTCGATCCAGAAACGGCCCGCGCCGTACCAGAGGAAGTAGAAGCAGGTGTTCTCGCCGTCAAAACGCCGCGCCTTGTCCACCACGAGGCAGAGGAGCAGCAGCCCCGCGATGTTCCACAGACTTTCATAGAGGAATGTGGGATGGACATCGATGAAGTAGCTTTCCGAGAGCCACAGGCGCATACGCCACGGCGCGTCGGTCATTGCGCCGAAAGCCTCGCGGTTGAAGAAATTTCCCCAGCGGCCGATGGCCTGTCCGATGAAAATACCGGCCACGCAGCAGTCGGTCAGCGCCCAAAAACCGATCTTCTTCCTGCGGCAGACGAGGTATGCCGTCAGGAACGCCGCAAGGATGCCGCCGTAGACGGCAAGCCCGCCGTCCCAGATACGGCAGGTCTCCGCCCAGTCGATGCCGCCGTCCGCGGTGCGGAACTGGTCGAGGTAGAAAACAACATAGTAAACGCGTGCGCCGACGATGGCAAAGGGGATCGCCCAGAGAACGGTGTCGATCACATCGTCCTCCGTCAGACCGTAGCGCGGCGCGCGCTTCATGCAGAACCACAGGGCGATGAGCAGCCCCGCGGCGATCAGCACGCCGTACCAGTAAATGCCGTTGCCGATGTCGAGCAGCTTGGGGGAGAGGGTGAAGCGCCAGTCGCCGAAAAGTCCGGGAAAGCTGACGGCTGCATTGGGATAACTCATTGGGAAGCTCCTTCTTTCTTGGGGATGAGAATGGACAGCGCGCTGCGCTCGGCCACGACATTCTCGCGGAGGAACGCCTCCACATCCGCGCGCGTGACGCTGTCGTACACCTCGGGGAAGCGGAACGGGTCGAAGCCGCGGAATGTGCCGTCGGCAAGGGAAACAGCGATGTTTTCGAAGCTGTTGAGGGCGCGCAGCGCCGAGCCGAAGCCGGCGCGCCGGATCTGTTGATAGAACTCCTCGTTCACACCCTCGCGCGCAAGGCGCTGCGCCTCGTCGAGAATGGCGCGCACGACCTCCTCCGGACGGTCGCTGTCGCCGCCCGCGTAGAGGTAGGCGATGCCGGGCAGCTGATCGAAGCCGCCGCCGAAGCTGCCGTTGATAAGCCCCGCGTCGTACAGCCGCTGGTAGAGCGGCGAGGAGTCGCCGAGCAGAATGTCGCTGGCCATGTCCGCGATGATGTCCTGCCGCATGAGGGCCTCGCCGTCCGCGGCGGGCGGGCATTTGAAGCCGACGAGGAACTGCGGCATGGAGACCTCCATCGTCTCGCGGCGGCACTTTTCCGCGATGCCCATGTCCTCGTGTCCATAGTCGCGCGCAATGACCTCGCCGTGACCGGAGGGCAGAATATCCTCCGCGATGGCGGCGATCTCGTCTGGCTTCACATCGCCGACGACGCAGAGCATCATGTTCGCGGGGTCGTAGAACGCCTTGTGGCACGCGTAGAGCGTTTCCGGCGTAATCTCCGCGATGCTCTCCACCGTACCCGCGATGGCGACGCGGGCGGGGGAGGAGCGGTACAGGCACTCGAGCAGGTTCGTATACACCTTCCAGTCGGGGGTGTCCTCGACCATGCGGATCTCCTGCGCGATGATGCCGCGCTCCTTGTCCACGCTCTCCTGTGTGAAGTAGGGGACGGAAACGAACGAGAGCAGGATCCTCAGATTTTCTTCAAAATGCTCGGTGCAGTCGAAGTAGTAGGCGGTGATGGAATTGGCGGTGAAGGCGTTCGGCTCGGCGCCGTTCTGACTCAGCTCCTGCAGGGCGTTGCCGTCCTCGGTGTCGAACATCTTGTGTTCAAGGTAGTGGGCGATGCCCGCAGGCGTGTCGCGCCATGTGCCGTCCAGACGGAAGCGCATATCCATGCCGCCGTAGCGGGTGGTGAAAAAGGCGTAGCGCTTGCGGTAGTGCGGCTTGGGGACGACAGCGAGCGACAGTCCGTTTGGCAGCACCGCGCGCAGCACCGTTTCGCCGATGCGGGGGTATTGCGTTTCATTCCATGTCATGTGCGGCGTCCTCCTTTCCGGTGAGGAAGTAAACGGTGTCGGGGCGGATGGTGCGCGCGGCGGCGGCAACGCGCTCCGGCGTGACCGCCTCAAGCTGCGCGATCAGCTCGTCCGTGTTCTCCCACAGGCCCGTGGCGGCCTGCCCAAGATAATATTCCTCCAACCGGCCCGCGCTGTCCTCGCGCGCGCGGAGCGAGGAGAGCATACAGCTGCGCGCTCCCTCCAGCTCCCACGGCTCGATGTCGCCGTTCTGCACGGCCTCAAGCTGCGCGGCGATCTCACGGCGGGCGACCTCGTAATTTCGCGCTTCGATGCCGCTTGACACGGTGAGAATGCCCTTGGAGCGGTGGTAGCCGGAGGACGCATAGTAGCACAGCGAAAGCTTTTCGCGCACATTCAGGAACAGCTTGGAGTTCGAGTATCCGCCGAAAATGAGGTTCGCCAGCAGCAGCGCGGGCGTATCCTCGCTTGCGGTGCGGTAGCCGATGGCAAGCTTGGCCTGCGTCACATCCATCGTTTCGATGACCTCACGCGCCGTTTCCGGCGCGGCGCGGCGTTCGGCGGTCACAGGCTCCGCGCAGCACCCGCGCGGAAGCGCTGCCAGCGCGCGCGTCAGCGCGCCCTCCACGCGTTCGCAGGGTGCGCTGCCGCAATAGAACAACTCCACGCGCGCTTCCGCGAGCAGGGTGCGGTAGAAGCGGTAGAGCGTCTGGTTTGTGATCCTCTCCGCGCCCTCGACCGTACCCAGACGGTCGATGCCGTAGCGCTCGCCGCGGCACATTTCCTGCAAAAGCCGCGCGTCGGCGTAGTCGCGCTTATCGTTGAGAATGCTCTTGATGGCGTCGATCAGATTTTCCTTCTCGCTCTCCACATAGTCCGCGAGGAAACGGCCGTTGCGCGTGAGCGGGTCGAGCAGCAGCTCGCCGAGCAGATCGGCCATCGGCTCGAGCAGGCGCTCGCCGCCGGGGACGAACGCCTCGTCCAGAAAGCTGCCGACAAAGCCGAGGCATTGGTTCTCGCCCTTCTTGCGGACGGTGTAGGCGACGGACGCGCCGTAGAGCCGGTCCAGCTCCGCAGCGATGGAACGCATATCGCGCAGCCGCATCGTGCCGCGCCGCAGCACGGCGGGCAGCAGAGCGCCGGCGGTGACGGTACTCTCGTCCAACGGCGTGATGAGCTGTACGCCCAGCACGCCGGTCTTGAATTTGACGGCGGGAACATAGGTCAGAGAAACGCCCTCTGCCAGTTTTTTCCGCAAAGGCTCCATGGTTTACGGCTCCTTTTCCTTGATTGTTTGAGGATAGCATAGCACGAATTTGTGAACATTACCACACTTTTCAGACAGAAATCGTATCCGACGAAAAAATCCGGCTTCTTCGACGCTTTTCTTGCGAATTTGCCTTGACTTTTTTGCTAAACTCATGTAAACTAATTCCTGTTGTAAAGTGATATGACTTTACACGGAATACTCAAAGGAGGATTTCCCCGTGAAAAATCAGACCTTTCGCATGACGATGCTCTTTGACTTCTACGGCGAACTCCTCACCGAGCGGCAGAAGGAATTTTACGAGCTTTACTATGACGAGGACCTCTCCCTTGCCGAGATCGCCGAGAATTACGGCATCTCCCGTCAGGGCGTGCGCGACGTGATCGTCCGCGCCGAGGCGTACATGACCGAGATCGAGGACAAAACGGGCCTTGTCAAGCGCTTCATGCAGATGACGCCACACCTTGAGCGCATCGGCGAGGCGGCGGACGCGCTCCGCAAGCTCAACTACCGCCAGTATGAGGATTCCCGCATCGAAGAGCTTGTGACCGTGATCGAGACCGAGACCGCGGCACTCAAGGAGTAAAAAGGAGTACCCCATGGCATTTGAGGGCCTGAGCGAAAAACTCAATAGCGTATTCAAGGGCCTGCGCGGTAAGGGCCGCCTGAGCGAGGAGGACATCAAGCTCGCCATGCGGGAGGTCCGTATGGCGCTGCTCGAGGCGGATGTGAGCTACAAGGTCGTCAAGGACTTTGTCTCCCGCGTTTCCGAGCGCGCTGTCGGCGCCGAGGTACTCGACAGCCTGACCCCCGCCCAGCAGGTCATCAAGATCGTCAACGAGGAGTTGACGGCGCTCATGGGCGGCGCGAACGCGCGCTTGACCTTTGCCAGCAACCCGCCGACGGTCGTGATGATGGTCGGCCTTCAGGGTGCGGGCAAGACGACGAATGTCGCCAAGCTTGCCGGCCTCCTGCGGCGGCAGGGGCGGCGACCGCTGCTCGCCGCCTGCGATGTGTACCGTCCCGCGGCCATTACGCAGCTGCAGGTCGTCGGCGGTCAACTCGACCTGCCCGTGTTCGAGATGGGGCAGATCGATCCCGTCACCATTGCGACCGAGGCCGTGAAGTACGCCAAGGACCACGGCAACGATGTGGTCTTCCTCGATACCGCCGGCCGTCTGCACATCGACGAGCAGCTCATGGACGAGCTCAAGCGCGTCAAGGCGGCGGTGAAGCCGAACGAGATATTGCTGGTCGTGGACGCCATGACCGGTCAGGACGCCGTGAACGCGGCGACCGCATTCGACGAAGCCCTCGGCATCGACGGCGTGGTACTCACCAAGCTCGACGGCGACGCCCGCGGCGGCGCGGCGCTCTCCATCCGCGCGGTGACCGGAAAGCCCATCAAGTTCATCGGCACGGGCGAGAAGCTGGACATGATCGAGCCGTTCCACCCGGACCGCATGGCCTCCCGCATCCTCGGCATGGGCGATGTGCTCAGCTTTATCGAGAAGGCGGAGCAGACGGTCGATGCGGAAAAGGCCAAAAAGCTTGAGGAAAAGCTGAAGAAGAACCGCTTTACCCTCACCGATTACTACGACCAGCTTCTTCAGATCAAAGGCATGGGCGACCTCAGCCAGCTTGCCGACATGATGCCCGGCGGCATGGGCCGTCAGCTTGCGGGCGCGGAGATCGACCCCAAGATGATGGCGCACACCGAGGCGATCATCCTCTCCATGACGCCGGAGGAGCGCGAGAACCCCAAGATCCTCGGCGCGAGCCGCAAAAAGCGCATTGCCGCGGGCTGCGGGCTGGAGGTCGTGGATGTGAACCGCCTTTTGAAGCAGTTCGAGCTGATGCAGGACCTCGTCAAGCAGATGACCCGCGGGAAAATGCCCAAGGGCTTCGGCGGAATGGGCGGCGGCATGAGCCGTATGCACGGCTTCGGCCGCAAAAAGCGCTTCAAGTAAACCGTTGATTCATGCTCTTAAGCATAAAATCATAAAGAAAAAATTCATTTAATTTCGGAGGAAAAACATCATGGTCAAAATTCGTCTGCGCCGCATGGGCGCTAAGAAGGCTCCCTTCTATCGCGTTGTTGTCGCCGATTCCCGCTATCCCCGCGACGGCCGCTTCATCGAAGAGATCGGCACCTACAACCCCTGCGTGAGCCCCGCTGAGATCAAGATCGACGCCGAGCGCGCCAAGGAATGGATCAAGACCGGCGCTCAGCCCACCGACACCGTCCGCGCGCTGCTCAAGAAGGTCGACGCGATTTGATTCGCGGAGGGCAATGCATGAAGGACTTGCTGCTCTACATCGCCAAGAATCTGGTGGAACATCCGGAGGAGGTCACGGTGACGGAGAAGCGGGGAGCGGACGAGCTGACGCTGGAGCTTCGCGTCGCGCCCGACGATATGGGTAAGGTGATCGGCCGTCAGGGCCGCATCGCCAAAGAGATCCGCACGGTCATTCGCTCCTATGCACAGCGCACCGGCGAGAAGGTATCCGTCGATATTGTTGACTGAGAAAATGCACCCAAAGCCTGCGGGCGATTGGGTGCGTTTTTTATCGCTGTCGCAAAAATGCAGCCCGTCGCGTTAAAAAATGCAAAAATAGGGTGCAAAACGCCGCGATGTGTGCTATAATGCAAAAAGCTTTTCTGTTATCAAAGGAAAGGGGACTTTCTCATGCGTATCGTTGTCAAGGTGGGGACCTCCACGCTGGCTTACCCCACGGGGCGGCTGAACATTCAGCGCATGGAGCGGCTGTGCAAGACGCTCAGCGACCTCAAAAACGCGGGACACGAGATCATTCTCGTCTCCTCCGGCGCCATTGCCATGGGCTTCGGCAAGCTCAATCTGTCCGAGCGCCCCAAGGATATGCCGGGCAAGCAGGCGTCCGCCGCGGTCGGCCAATGCGAGTTGATGTATGTTTACGACAAGCTTTTCACCGAGTATAACCACATCGTCGGTCAGCTTCTCATCACCGCGCCGGACATTGCCGACGGCGGCAGCCGGAAGGAGAATTTCCACAACACGATGGACCGGCTGCTGGAGCTGGGCGCGCTGCCCGTCATCAACGAGAACGACACCGTCTCCACCGAGGAGATCGCCGTGGGTGACAATGACACGCTCTCGGCCATCGTTGCGTCCACCGTTTCGGCGGACCTGCTGATCCTCCTCTCGGACATCGACGGCCTGTACGACGGCGACCCGCGCAAGGACCCCAGCGCGAAGCTTATTCCCGCTGTGGAGACGGTGGACGAGCGCATCATCGCCCTCGGCGGCGGCAGCGGCTCGGCGCTCGGCACGGGCGGCATGGCGACCAAGCTCACAGCGGCGCAGATTGCTACCGGAGCAGGCTGCGAAATGGTCATCGCCAACGGCGAAAAGCCGGAGCTGCTGTATGACATCGTGGCGGGGAGACCCGTCGGAACAAGATTTCTGGTAAAGAGGTGAGCGATATGACAACGCTGGAGCTGCTTCAAAGGACCCGTGCGGCCTGGCCCTCTCTGGCCTATGCCGATGCGGAGAGAAAGAACGCGCTGCTTCTCGCCATGGCAGACAGCCTGCAGGAGAACTGCGCGGATATTCTCGCCGCGAACGCGGAGGATATGGCCGCCGCGCGTGGACATATCTCCGATGTGATGCTCGACCGCCTGAAGCTGGACGAGGGCCGCATCGCCGCCATGGCGGACGGCATCCGCAGCACCGTGAAGCTGCCCGACCATACGGGCCGCGTTCTCAGCGAGGTCGTGCGTCCCAACGGCATCGTCATCGACAAGGTGCAGGTGCCGCTGGGGCTGGTCGCCATTATCTACGAAAGCCGCCCCAATGTCACCTCCGACGCGGCGGCGCTTGCCATTAAGAGCGGCAATGTCTGTATGCTCCGCAGCGGGAAAGAAGCCTACCGCAGCGCCCACGCCATCGTCGCGGCGCTCAAGGCGGGCATCGAATGCGTGGGCGGCGCTCCCGACATCGTGAACATCGTGGAGGACACGAGCCACGCCTCCGCGCAGGAGCTGATGACGGCCAAGGGGCTTGTCGATCTCCTCATCCCGCGCGGCGGCGCGGGGCTGATCCGCGCCTGCGTGGAAAACGCCACCGTCCCCTGCATCGAGACCGGAACCGGCATCTGCCATGTCTATGTGGATAAGGCTGCCGATCTTCAGAAGGCGATCCATATCATCGTCAACGCCAAGACCAGCCGCCCCTCTGTGTGCAACGCGGAGGAGGTCTGCCTTGTCCATAAGGACATTGCGGCGCGGTTTCTTCCCTTGCTTAAAAAGACGCTGACGGATGACCGCGCTGCCGCGGGTCTTGGTTCCGTCGAGCTGCGGCTCGATCCGGCTGCCGCACAGATCATCGACGGCACTCCCGCCGGTGAGCGTGACTTCGATACCGAGTTTCTCGACTACATTCTCGCCGTCGGCGTGGTGGACAGCGTGGATGCCGCCATCGCGCACATCGCCGCGCACTCCACGCACCACAGCGACTGCATCGTGACCGAGGACGCCGCCGCGGCGAAGAAATTCACCGACTGCGTGGACAGCGCGGCGGTCTATGTCAATGTCTCCACCCGCTTTACCGACGGCGGCGAGTTCGGCCTCGGCTGCGAGATGGGCATTTCCACGCAGAAGCTCCACGCGCGCGGCCCCATGGGGCTTGACGAGCTGAGTACCTACAAATACATCATTCGCGGCGACGGACAGATCCGTTAAGGAGGGACGCTTTATGGCAAAATACGAGGCCGGATTTATCGGCGCGGGCAATATGGGCGGCGCGCTCGCGCTCGCCGCGGCGAAAAAGACCGGCGGCGACCGTGCTGCCGTAGCCTGCTCCACGGCGGAGCGCTCCGCTGCCGCCGCACAGCGGCTCGGCTGCACGGCGGAAACGCCGCGGCGCATCCTCGCGGACAGCCGCTTTGTCTTTCTCGGCGTCAAGCCGCAGATGGTCGTCGGCGTGGTCGAAGGCCTGAAGGCAGACATTCTGGCCTCCGAGAGCGTCTTCGTCTCCATGCTCGCGGGCGTGAGTCTGGAAAAGCTTGCGCTGCTGCTCGGCGCGGACAAGAAGATCATCCGCATCATGCCGAACACGCCCTGCGCCGTGGGGCAGGGATTGATCCTTTACGCGGCGAACGACCGCGTGAGCGAGGATGAGCTTTGCGCGTTCCGTGAGCTGATGGCTCACGCGGGCGCGCTCGATGAGCTGAGCGAGCATTTGATCGACGCGGCCAGCGCCGTCTCCGGCTGCGGCCCCGCCTATGCGTATCTTTTTATTGAGGCGCTCGCGGACGGCGGCGTGAAGAACGGCCTGCCCCGCGCCAAGGCGCAGCGCTACGCCGCGCAGATGCTGCTCGGCAGCGCGGAAATGGCGCTCCGCACCGGCAGGCACCCGGGCGCGCTCAAGGACGAGGTGTGCAGTCCGGGCGGCAGCACCATCGCGGGCGTTGCCGCGTTGGAGCGCAACGGCTTCCGCAGCGCGTGCATCGAGGCGGTGGACGCCGCGGTGGAAAAGACCAAACAGCTTGGATAAAGAAAACTGCGCGGCGGTCCACAGGGACCGCCGTATTTTTTTCGCGCTTGACAAGGCCGCAGAAAGGAATACCGCATCACAGCCGAGGGACGCGCCGCCGTGCGTGCGGAGCTTGCCCGTCTGCAGGAGTTGACCGCCAACGGCGAGGCGCTGACGAAGGACTGGAGCTGACGGAAAGGGGAGAGGGGTGGGGAAACAGAAGCTTTGCATTGTGTGGATCTGGTACCTGCTGTTTGACAATGCGCGTTTTCAGCGCTGGCTTGCGCGGCACCGCCGGAACGGGTGGGAACTCGAACATGTCGGCTGCCTTTTTTTCCGCCTTGTGTGCAGCAGCGACACACGCTATCGCTACTATGTGCAGGTGATGAAGGACGACCCGGATACGGAGCGGGGTCGAGCCTATCTTGCGGGAGTGGAAGAGTTGGGCGTGACCTGCCTTGGGTGCTTTCGGCATCGCGCGTTCTTCCGTTGGGAGGATGACGGTAGGCCGGTGGAAATGTTTTCCGACCTTGCGTCGCAGGCGTTGGAGGCGAAGTGCGTGCAGCTGTACACACGCACCGGAAATGGAGCAGGCTCAAAAACGAACGGCTCGTTCACGAATAGACCTACCGGAAAGGAGATACCGATGGACAATGTGAAAAAAATGTGGTGCGGACCGGTCTATACGCTCGATCCGGGAAAACATGGAGCGGCAGTTCAACCGGCTCTCCGCCGAGGGCTGGCAGCTGGAGGGCATGGGCTGGTTTTCCTTCCGTTACCGCCGCGGCGAACCGAACGAGTACCGGTACCGTGTGCAGTACATCTACGAGTCCCGTGACAACCAGAAGGACGACTATGTGCGCAGACCTGACAGCGGAAAGCGGGATCGACTTTCAACGCCTGTGGGCGGAGGGCATCCTCACGGACGGCCTTCTCGGTCTGCTGTGGCTTGTAATGGGCGTCGGCTTTCTCCTACAGGCGTACCGCTCCGCGAACCGGCTCCGCAGGCTGCGGCAGGCGCGGCTTGTTGAGGAATAAAAAATCGGCGTCCGTTATCGGACGCCGATTTTGATTACCTCAGGTCACAGTCCCTGGATCAGAATGATGATAATGAGAAGAGGCAGCACCCATTGGAAGTAGGGCTTGAGCCAACGGGCGAACTTGAGGCCCGTACCCTTGTTGGCCTCGGCAAGATACTTGTCGAAGCCCCAGCCCCACTTCGTCACGCAGAAGAGAAGATAGACGAGCGAGCCGATGGGCAGCAGCAGATTGCTCACGAGGAAGTCCTCGCTGTCCAGCACATCCTTGCCCGGGAGGGGATGGAAGTCGCTCCAGACATTGTAGCCGAACACGCAGGGCAGGCTGAGAATGGCAATGAGGATGCCGTTGATGAGTACGGCCTTTTTGCGGCTGATGCCGAAGGTGTCCATGCAGATGGCGAGAATGTTTTCAAACACCGCCAGCACGGTAGAGAAGCTCGCAAAGATCATGAACAGGAAGAACAGCGCGCCCCAGAAGCGCCCGCCCGCCATGTTGATAAAGACAGGGGGGAGTGTCTGGAAGATGAGGGAAGGGCCGTTGTCCGGTGTCACGCCGAAGGTGAAGCAGGCGGGGAAGATGATGGTGCCTGCCATCAGCGCCACGAAGGTATCGAGCGCACAGATGCGAACGGCTTCGCCGGGCAGAGTGTGTTCGTCGCCCATGTAGCTGCCGAAGATCTCCATCGCGGCAATGCCGAGCGAGAGCGTGAAGAACGCCTGATTCATCGCGTCGGTGACGAGACTGCCGAAGCCGTTTTCACGGATGGAATCCATCGAGGGGACCAGATAGAACCGCATGCCCTCCGCCGCGCCGGAAAGTGTCAGGCTGTGGACGGCGAGGACAAGAATGAGTACCAGCAGGCAGAGCATCATGACCTTTGTCACGCGTTCAAGTCCTTTCTGCAGGCCGAAGGAGCAGACGAGGAAGCCCGCGACGACCACGACCTCGGCCCAGAGCGCCATTTCGCCCGGGGAGGAGAGCATCGCGCCAAACGCGCCCGCGACCTCCTCCGTGGTCATGCCGGCGTGGAACGCGCCGGAGAGAAACTTGCCGAAATAGCTTACCATCCAGCCGGAAACGGTGGTGTAATACATCATCAGCAGGTAGCAGCCGATCAGACAGAACCAGCCGTGGACGTGCCACTTCTGCCCCGGCTTTTCCAGCGTCTTGTAGGACAGCACGGCGCTCTTGCGGCTCGCGCGGCCGACCGCCAGTTCCATCGTCAGCACCGGTACGCCCATCACCAGCAGGCAGAGCAGGTAGAAGAGAACGAAGTAGCCGCCGCCGTTCTTGCCCGCGATGTAGGGAAAGCGCCACACATTGCCGATGCCGATGGCGCAGCCGGCGCTCACCAGCAGGAAGCCCAGACGGGAGCGGAAGGATTCGCGTTTCATGCTTTCTGAACACCTCGTTTGTTGATAAACCTGACCGCCGCCAAGGCGGCAGTTTGATTATTCTACCGCAAAGAGCCGCCCTTTGCAAGGGCGGCTCTCGAAAAAAATGCACAAAATCTCCATTTGGTTAGTCTTTCGGTTTAGAGGATTTCCAAGCCACAACAGCAAGGATGCCACAAATCACAGCAACACCAATGCAAACTGCTCTGACGATATTACTCAAATCCAAGAAACCGCTGCCTGTGACTGTAACAGCACAGACGATCGCTAAAATGGTTACGAGAGACAAAGCAATACTTACAACTCTGAGAATAGTATTCTTTTTCATACAATTGTACTCCTTTATCAAATGCCGGTTTGGTCGTTTATCCGAATTTCGCGCGGAAGCGCTCCTGCGCGGCGCGGCCCGCGTCGGTCAGGCCGTCACGGTCGCCGAGCA
>CAKTEZ010000021.1 GCA_934553255.1 uncultured Oscillospiraceae bacterium | reverse complement strand
AGTGCGTCACGGTAGGCGACCAGCACAGCCTTGCGCGAGGAGCCGCCGTAGCGGCGGTTCAGCGCGTCCTCCAGCCATCCGTCCACCTCGGGGAAGGACTGACCGAGGAACAGCTTGCACAGGAAGTCCTGCGTTGTGGCGATCGTGTGCGTACAGCTAAAGTCCAGAATTTCAAAGGTCGTTTCCTCGACCTCAAACGCCATATAAAAGGTGCCGTACATCTTCGTGATGGCGTTGTCAGCGTTGGTGCGCGACTCGCCGATGACAAAGACGGAATGCATTTTATCCAAAGAATTTCTTCCTCCGTTGGGCAACATCGCTAAAAACAGCATCCTTTATTGCTGTATTTATTATAGGTTATCCCCAACGGCTTGTCAAGGGCAAAAACACCTCGGCGGCGCAAATGTCGAAAATGGGCGCGGCGCTCCGCCGCACATCGGAGGCGGGCGGAGGCATCCGCCCTCGGCGCAGGGACCGACGGGGGAATATGGTTTACAAAAAGTTTTCATTATGCCTGCTTGCGCGCCGCCGCCGTGTCGTGTAGAATGCTGTCGAATGATAGCTGCGTTCGGAGGCGTTCTATGAAAAAGACCCTGTTTTCCCTGATTTTTTCCCTGCTGCTGACCACCACGGCGTTCGCCGCGGAATATACCGATGTGCCGGAGACCTCGTGGGCGCGCGAGAGCGTGGACAAGGCGGCGGAGTACGGCCTGATGAACGGCGTGGGCGAGGGCGTGTTCGGCTACGGTGAGACGATCTCGCGCGAGCAGTTTGTCACGGTGCTGGTGCGGATGTTCGGCTGGGAGAGCGTGAGCGGGGAGGACGCCGCCATCGACATTGCGTCCTCATGGGCGCGCGGCGCGATCAACACCGCCGCCGCCAACGGCGTGATCGACGCGGGCGGCAAATTCCGTCCCAAGGACGCCATCACGCGCCGCGAGATGGCGGTCATGCTCGTGCGTGCGCTCGGCCTCGGCGCGTTGGCAAAGGCGGACGCGAACGCGGCGCTGCCCTTCACCGATGTGACCGCCCAGCGCGGCTACATCGCCATCGCCTATGAGATCGGCATGACCACCGGCGCGACCGAGACGACCTTCGAGCCGGACGGCACCGCCACGCGCGAGCAAGCGGCCGCCATGCTCGTGCGCGTCTGCGAAAAGTACAACGCGCCTCTGGAATGGAGGCACGCCTTCTACGCGCTCTCGTCCTATTCCCAACTGGAGCAGGCCAAGCGGTTCGACGCGGTCAGCCTCGGCTGGAGCCACATGACCTACGACGCGGAGAACGGCGTAAAGCTCTCCACCGTAAACGACGACAGCTCGGGCTTCTACCTTCCTGCGGGCTATGCCGATGTGGTCCCCGCGCTGCGCGAGGCGGGCGTGGAGCTGAAGCTCAATGTGTTCATGTCCGGCAGCAGCCTGCGCGCTATGCTCAGCGACGGGCGCGCGCCGATACTTGCGGTCGCGGAGATCCTGGCGGAGCTGGAGCGCGTGTACCCGGACCTCGGCTACAATCCCTACAGCGGCGTCACCATCGACTTTGAGGGGCTGCGCGCCGCGGACAAGGAGAACTTCAACGCCTTTCTGACGGAGCTTTCCGCGGCGCTGCACGCCGAGAACAAGACGCTCTATGCCGCCGTCATGCCCGCCGTTTACGGCGACGCCCACTTCGACGGCTACGACTTCAAGACCCTCGGCGCGCTCTGTGACCGCGTGATCCTCATGGCGCACGACTACGCCGCGACCGACCTCACGGGCTTTCTGAACTCGACCTACTACCGCAATCATGCCTGTGCGCCGCTCTATAAGGTCTACTACGCCGTCCGCACCGCGGCGGCGGAGATGGACGATCCCGCGAAGCTGACCCTTGCCGTCAGCATGGACGCCCGCGCGTGGCAGACGAACGCGGACGGCAGACTCACCGCCGCCCGTTCCACGCACCCGCTCCAAACCACCGTATACAAACGCCTGCGTCAGAGTGATACCGTGATGGGTTGGTCAGACTCGTTCCGCAGCCCGTGGTGTACCTACACCACCGAGAGCGGACAGAACATTTTCCTCTGGTACGAGGACGCGCGCAGCATCGCTGAAAAGCTCTCCTGTGCCAAACTTGTGGGCGTGAATTCGGTCTCCGTCTGGCGGCTCGGTCTCATACCGGACTATCCCGATGAGGGACTGCATTACGATGTGATGAGCGTTCTGATGAAGTGACCCCAAAATGCAGAGAAAGCGGAAGGACCGTTTCGGTCCTTCCGCTTTCGGTCCTGTTCTTACGGTTCCTTCGCAAGCTCCGCGTAGCCCTCCGCCTCCGGTGTGGCGGGCGCGATGGCGGGGCTGGTGTTGCGCGCCCACTCGATGGCGTGCTGACAGAACATCTGCGTGATGGTCGAGGGCTGTGCCGCCGCGCTCGTGGCGATGGCGATGTCGCGGTAATAGGGCTGGTCGAGCGGCTTTTTGATGATGCCGTGGCGGTTGGGGTGCAGGATGAGGTCATGCACCACGCTGATGCCAAGTCCGCACTCGACCATGGCGAGAATAGCAAAGTCGCTGCTGACCTCGAACTTGATGCGCGGCGACTGCCTGAGGTGTTCTAAAAACAGGTTGATCTCGTAGTCCTGCTCCTCCTTGAGGCTGATGAAATCCTCGTCCGACAGGCGGCTGACGGGGAAGCAGTCCGCGTCGCGCAGCGGGTGCGTCGGCGGCAGAATGACCGTCAGCGAGTCGCGCAGGAGAAAGGTGGTGTCGAAGTCGTTGGAGCAGGGGAGCGCAAGGAAGCCGCAGTCGATCTGCCCGCGGCGCAGCCAGGTGGCGATCTGGTTGTACTCGCCGTTGAAGATCTGGAAGCGGATGTTCGGGTATTTTTCGTGGAAGGTCTTGATCATCAGCGGCATCCAGCCGGTCGCCATGCTGGTGAAGGCGCCCACGCGGATAAGACCGTTTTGCAGGCCGTGCAGCTCGCCGACGGCAAAATTCAACTCATCCTGTCCCTTGACGATGGCCTGCAGAATGGGCAGAAGCTGCGTTCCCTCCGAGCTGATCTCAATGCCCGAGCGGTTCCGCGTGAGCAGGGGAACATTCCACGCCTCCTCCAGATCGGCGATCATGCGGCTCACGGCGGACTGCGTGTAGCCCAGCGCGGCGGCGGCCTGCGTGATGCTTCCGGTCTCGATGGTTTTCAGGTAGGCGAGGTATTTGTGGATCATATCTTTCATCTCCTTGCATATAGCTGCACTATATCGGACCGTGAATAATTTGTCAAGCATTCCGTTTTGGAATGTTGAGCAGAACAATGATTTTCTTGTGCATTTCCCCTTAAAAATATATACTGTAAGAGCAGTAAATTTACACTATCGTGATGCGGTTTGCAAGTGCGCGAGGGCAAATTTGCAAACCGCGAGAATTTTAAGGAGGAAACTACCATGATCCACTATTCCTGCATCGGTGCGACCGGCTATGTCTGCGGCGAAGTGCTGCGTATGATGGTCAACCATCCCGACGGCGAACTCGTCAATGTTCTCGATACCTACGGTGTGGGCGATTCCATCTCCACCCATCATCCCGCCCTGCGCGGCTTCTATGACCAGACCATTATGGACCTCACCGAGGAGAATGTCCGCGAGACCGCCCGCAAGAGCGATGTCGTGATGATCCAGGTCCCCTCCGGCGCGGTCGCCAAGTGGGCGGAGATCGTCCTTGCCGAGGGCTCCCGCATCATCGACATCGGCGCGGACATCCGCTTCCGCGATGTGCGCGTCTGGGAGAAGTGGTACGGCGACAAGCACACCAATCCCCAGATGACCCACGACGCCGTCTACAGTATGCCCGAGATGAACCGTGAGCTGGCCAAGGGCAAGAAGCTCATCGCCAACCCCGGCTGCTATCCCACCGCCTCCACTCTCGGCCTCCAGCCCATGCTCAAGACCGGCCATATCGTGGAAAACACCATCGTCATCGACGCCAAGAGCGGCTACACCGGCGCCGGCCGCCGTCCCGCCCTCAACAAGCTCCTCACCGAGGCGGAAAACAACTTCTGCGCCTACGCGCTCGGCGGCGGTCACCGCCACACCCCTGAGATCGAGCAGAACATCGCCTACATCACCGGCAAGGATCTGATGAAGCCCGAGACCTGGCAGTACATCAACTTCCAGCCGCACCTCCTCCCGCAGGTCCGCGGCATCGAGGTCACCATCTACGCCACCTGCGACAAGGACTTCACCAACGAGGAAGTCTACGAGATGTATAAGGAGTTCTACAAGGACGAACCCTTCGTCAAGGTCTTCCCGGCCAACCTGCCCGTCCAGACCAAGTGGGCCTATGGCACCAACTTCGTCGAGATGACCCCGACCTTTGACTCCCGCACCCACCGACTGATCGTTTCCTCCGTCATCGACAACATCGGCAAGGGCGCCGCCGGTCAGGCGATCCAGAACATGAACCTCATCATGGGCCTGCCCGAGACCACCGGCCTGATGATGCCCCCCATGTATCCGTAAGCAAACACCTTTTGATATAGATCCCCCCCAATCTAAAACGAAAAGGAGAACAAACAGTATGGAATACAAAGTGATCGAAGGCGGCGGCATCACCTCTCCCAAGGGCTTTACCGCGGGCGCTGTGTATGTCGGCGTGAAGAGCCGCAAGTCCCACAAGCCCGATGTGGCCGTCCTCTACTCCGAGACCGAGGCGTCCTGCGCCGCGGTGTTCACCACCAACAAGTTCTGCGCCGCTCCCGTCATTCTCGACCGTGAGATCCTCAAGAACGGCAAGGCGCGCGCCATCGTCATCAACTCCGGCAATGCCAACGCCGCCACCGGCACGCAGGGCATCGAGGACGCCAGGACCGTCGAGCGTGAGGCCGAGAAGCTCCTCGGCGTGGGCGAGAACGAGGTCTTCGTCTGCTCCACCGGCGTCATCGGTCAGAAGCTGCCCGTCGAGAAGGTGCTCGAGGGCGTCCGTCAGATCATCCCCGCCAAGCTCGACAAGGCCAACGGCTCCGACGCGGCCTATGCCATCATGACCACCGACACCGTCCGCAAGGAGTCCGCCTACGAGCTCGAGCTGTCCTCCGGCACCATCCGCATCGGCGCGATGGCGAAGGGCAGCGGCATGATCCACCCCAACATGGCTACCACCCTCGCCTATGTCACCACCGACGCCAAGTGCGCGTCCGCCGACCTGCAGGTGATGCTCCGCAACGCCATCGACAAGAGCTTCAATATGTGCACCGTCGACGGCGACACCTCCACCAACGACACCATGATCCTGCTCGCCAACGGCGCCTCCGGCGTCGAGGTCAAGACCGAGGAGGACAAGGCGGCTCTCGCCGGTCTCATCGAGCACATCTGCATCGACATGGCCCGCCGCATCGCCTCCGACGGCGAGGGCGCGACCCATCTGATCGTCGTCGAGTCCTACGGCCTGCCCACCGAGCATGACGCCCGTCTGGTCGCCAAGGCCATCGCCGGCTCCACCCTGTTCAAGGCCGCCGTGTTCGGCCGCGACGCGAACTGGGGCCGCATCATGGCGGCTGCCGGCTACTCCGGCGCGGATGTCGACCCCACCAAGGCCGACTGCATCATCAAGAGCGCTGCCGGCGAGGTGCAGGTCATGAAGGACGGCTTCGGCACCGACTTCAGCGAAGAGCTGGCCAAGGCCGTGCTGACCGAGCATGATGTCACCGTCGTGGTCGACTTCCACAGCGGCGACGGCAAGGCGGTCGCCTACGGCTGCGACCTCACCTATGAGTATGTCAAGATCAACGGCGACTACCGCACCTAAGGAGGATCACCCATGAGCGACGTTGCGAAGAAGGTAGAGACCCTCATGGAGGCGATGCCCTACCTGAGCAGGTATCAGGGCAAGGTCATCGTCATCAAGTACGGCGGCAACGCCATGATCAACGATGAACTTAAGGACGCCGTGCTGCACGATGTTGTGATGCTCAAGCTTCTCGGCCTCAAGCCCGTGCTCAGCCACGGCGGCGGCCCGGGCATCAACAAGATGCTTGAAAAGCTCGACATTCCCGTGCAGTTCATCAACGGCCTGCGCTACACATCCGAGGACATCATGCGCGTGGTCGAGATGGTCCTCGTCGGTCAGGTCAACACCGAGCTGGTCGGCAAGATCAACCAGATCGGCGGCAGGGCGGTCGGCCTCTCCGGCGTGAGCGGCGACATCTATCACTGCCACAAGCGCAGCGAGGAGCTGGGCTTCGTCGGCGACATCGACTATGTCAATGCCGACGCCATCAACGCCATGCTCGACGCGGGCTTCATTCCCGTCATCGCCCCCGTCGGCACCGACGGACAGGGCAATACCTACAACATCAACGGCGACACCGCCGCGGGCAAGCTTGCCAGCGCCCTCGGCGCGGAGAAGCTCGTCATCCTCACCGACATCGAGGGCCTGTGCAACGACATCAAGGTGCGCGACGTCATCAGCTACCTGAACATCAAAGATGTTCCGGCGCTCAAGGACAAGGGTACCATCGCGGGCGGCATGATCCCCAAGGTGGACTGCTGCGTCGAGGCCATCGAGGAGGGTGTCACCAGCGTCCACATCATCGACGGCCGCAAGCCTCACTCCGTTCTCTATGAGGCCTTCACCACCGAAGGCACCGGCACGACGATCGGCACCGAGGGTCCGAGCGTCGGCATAAAATGGTAAAAAATACATAAATATTAAAACAGGAGGACTACTACCATGATCGAAAAGTTCAAGACCAATGCGGAAGTCATCGAAAACGGTGACAAGTACCTCTATGGCAACCATGTCCGTATGCCCATCTCCATGGAGCGCGGCGAGGGCGTCTATGTCTTCGACAAGGACGGCAACAAGTACCTCGACTTCGTCGGCGGCATCGCCGTCAACGGCCTCGGCCACTGCCATCCCGCCATCGTCAAGTGCCTGCAGGAGCGCGCGGAGACCATTCTCCACTGCTCCAACTACTTCTACAATGAGCCTGCCGTCCAGACCGCGAAGCTCATCGTCGAGAACAGCTGCTTCGACAAGGTCTTCTTCGCCAACTCCGGCGCCGAGGCCAACGAAGGTCAGATCAAGCTTGCCCGCAAGTACGCCAAGGATCACGGCCACCCCGAGCGCTTCGTCGTCATCACGATGAAGAACTCCTTCCACGGCCGCACCCTCGCCACCTGCACCGCCACCGGTCAGTATGCCGTCCATCGCTACTTCGAACCCCTGCCCTCCGGCTTCCGCTATGCCGAGTTCAACAACCTCCAGTCCGTCAAGGACATCATGGACGAGTATGTCTGCGCGATCCTGACCGAACCCGTTCAGGGCGAGGGCGGCGTCCGTCCCGCTTCCAAGGAATTCCTGCAGGGCCTGCGTGACCTGTGCGATGAGAAGGGCATCCTCCTCATGTTCGACGAGGTCCAGGTCGGCTCCGGCCGCACCGGCAAGCTCTTCGCCCACCAGAATTACGGCGTGGAGCCGGATACCTGCTCCATGGCGAAGGCACTCGGCTCCGGCGTACCCATCGGCGCGGTCTGCGCCCGCGGCGACGCCACCAAGACCCTCACCCCCGGCACCCACGGCTCCACCTTCGCCGGCGGTCCTCTCGCCTGCGCTCTGGCTGCCACCACGCTCGATGTGATGATCAACGGCGGCGCCATCGAGAACGCCCGCGTCGTCGGCGAGTACTTCCGCGATCAGATGCACAAGGTCATCGAGAAGAACCACCCCAAGGCGGTCAAGGAGATCCGCGGCCTCGGCATGATCAACGGCATCGAGCTCAATCAGCCCAGCGGCCAGCCCGTCGTTGACCTCTGCTACAAGGACAGCAAGGTCCTCATCAACAACACCAACGGCAATGTCCTGCGCTTCGTTCCGCCGCTGATCACCAGCAAGGAAGAGGTCGATCTGTGCATCAAGGCGGTCGACGACGCCATGACCAAGCTCGGCTGGTAAGCCGCAGCAGCGCTATCACCAAGCGCGAAAGCCAAAATTTGTGAGAACGGGCAAGCGCGCGGCTCTTGCCACCGTGTATAGAATATGCTAAAATATCTGCATATTTAGCCGGAATACCGCGCCCTTCCCCAATCAACTGCAAATGCAATTTCCCCGTCCCCCTCTATCGCAGGGGGGCGAGGGGGGACGGGGAGACCGCAGCAAATCGTTTCCTGATCATTCAAGGAGGGAAAAATCACCGAATAAAGGGGGAGTACCGTCAAGATCATGTTTCCCGCCGCCGGTCTCATCTGCCGGTCTGCGGGCGCACAAACTCCATGCAACTACCGTAAAACTGTGTTCACCATCTACGAAGCTGTGCAGGCGGAGCATTGTCCGCCCTGTGCACATCATGTATTTAGAGAAAGGTTGGTACAATCAAGTGAGCGAAGAAAAGAAAGTGAAGACCCCGCGTATGCCCAAGCTGTGGGAAGCCCTGATCACCATGGCGTTCCTGATCGCCATGCTGGCGCTTGGTATCGTCAAATACGGCGTTGACCCGCACGTTCCCATGTTCATCGGCGTCCTCGGCGCCGCTATGATGGCGCTCTACCTCGGCTACAAGTGGGAAGCCATTGAAAAGGCGATGATGGACGGCATTTATAAGGCCCTCCAGTCTGTCTGCATCCTCATCATCGTCGGTATCCTCATCGGCGTGTGGATCAATGCCGGCGTCGTTCCCACGATGATCTATTACGGTCTGAAAGTCCTCAAGCCCGCGATCTTCTTCATTGCGGCTGTTCTCATTTGCTCCATCACCTCTCTTGCCACCGGTACCTCCTGGGGCACGATGGGTACGATGGGCGTCGCCCTCATGGGCATTGGCTTCGGCCTCGGCATGAGCCCCGGCATGACCGCCGGCGCGGTCCTCTCCGGCGCCTACTTCGGCGACAAGATGTCCCCGCTGTCCGATACCACGAACCTCGCCCCCGCCATGGCCGGAACCGACGTTATGACCCACGTGAAGGGCATGATCCTCCCCACCGGCATCACCTACGGCATCACCCTCGTTGCCTTCGGCATTCTCGGCGCCATGCAGTATCACGGCGGCGACGCCGATATGAGCCGCGTGACGGAGTTCTCCGGCGCGCTGGAGTCCGTGTTCACCATCAACCCGCTCCTGCTCTTGCCTCCGGTCATCGTCATCGTGGCGGTCGCCATGAAGATGCCCGCCATTCCCGGCATCACCCTCGGCATCGTCTCCGGCGCGATCCTCGGCATGATCTTCCAGAGCGACTGCAACATGGGCACCCTGTTTGACTACGGCATGAACGGCTACTACTTCAGCGACGAAGCGCTCGCCATGTTCGAAGCCACCCTCACGCCCGAGACCAGCTACACCATGACCCGCCTCCTTGAGAGCGGCGGCGTTATGGGCATGATGTTCTCCGTCTCCATGACGATCATCGCCATGATGTTCGGCGGCATTATGGAGGATACCCACCAGCTCGAGGTCATCGTCAACTCCCTCAAGAAGCTGGCGAAGGGCCCCGCGGGTCTCGTGCTCCTCACCGAGTGCACCTGCGTCCTCTCCAATGCCACCATGCCCGAGCAGTACATCTCCATCGTCGTCCCCGGCCGTATGTATGCCGAGGAGTACAAGGAAATGGGTCTGCATCCCGCGGTCCTCTCCGGTGCGCTTGAAGGCGCCGGCACCGTCACTTCCGCCCTCATTCCGTGGAACACCTGCGGCGTGTTCATTACCAGCACGCTGGACATCAGCGCGTGGACGGCGGGCGGCTACGGCCCGTGGGCCATCTTCAACTGGCTCATGCCCATCGTCAACTGGCTGTGCGCGGTCGTTGGCCTGACCCTCAAGGATCTGGACAACAAGCCCTATAAGAAGTCCAAGGCTGCGGCCAAGGCTGAGTAAACAGAACCTGCAAGGGAACGGTCTATGAACAAAGGAACGGCACAATACCCTCTTTTGGAGATCGACCTTGACAAGCTGAAAGCAAATCTGGCAGCGCTCATCGAGCGCTGCCAGAGCCTTTCTGTCGAGGTCGCGGGCGTGGTCAAGGGCTTTACGGCGCTGCCGGAGGTCGCCCGCGTTTACACCGAGTGCGGCATCCGCAGCATCGCCTCGTCCCGACTCGGTCAGCTGCGCGCCCTGCGTGACGCGGGCGTCGGCGGCGAGCGTGTCCTGATCCGCATTCCCATGCTCTCCGAGCTTCCGGAGGTCGCGGAGGTCGCGGACATGAGTCTCCAGAGCGAGCTTGAAACGCTGCGCGCCCTCAACGCGGAATGCGCGAGGCGGGGAAAGCGGCACAAGGTACTCCTCATGCTCGACCTCGGCGATCTGCGCGAGGGCTTCTGGAGCCGCGAGGAGCTGGTCGACGCCGCGCTCGAGGTCGAGTACAGGCTCGACCGGTTGGAGCTGGCGGGCATCGGCACGAACCTCGGCTGCTACGGCTCGGTCGCCGCCACACCGGAGAAGCTGCGCGAGCTGGTCTCCGCCGCCGAAGCGGTGGAACGCGCCATTGGGCGCGAGCTGCAATACATCTCCGGCGGCGCGTCCACCTCCGTCCACATGGTACTCGACGGCACGCTGCCCGCGCGCGTCAACCATCTGCGCGTCGGCGAGTTTGCTCTCCTCGGCGGCATCTACGGCTGCTATCCCGATTTTATGCGCCGCGATGCGTTCACCCTCCGTATGGAGGTCGTCGAGTGCCGGTCAAAGCCCAGCTGTCCCGTCGGGGAGCTGACCGTGGACGCCTTCGGCAAAACGCGCGAATATACCGACCGCGGCGTCCGCCGCCGCGCGCTCTGCGCCGCGGGCCGCGTCGATTACGGCGACCCCCTTGACCTCACGCCCCGCATGGCGGGCGTGGAGGTCCTCGGCGCGTCCTCGGACCACACCATTCTGGACGTGGAGGACGCGGCGGTCCCCGTCAAGGTCGGCGACGTGCTGGACTTCGGCGTGAGCTACGGCTCGCTCGTCTACCTCACCAACACACCGGAGGTCCGCGTCGCCTTCCGCAAAAACGGCGTCCTGCTGGCCTGAGCCGCGTTCCGCGCAAAAGAAGAAAGAGAGGTCTCCGCCTGTGTGAAGCGGAGACCTCTCTTTTTGGAAGCGGGTATTTCTCAGCTCAGCGTCGTGCCGGTGACGAAGCTCGCCACGATAATGAGCAGAATGGAGATGGGCGCAACATACTTGACCAGCACGCCGTAGACCTTGGCGAGCTTGAACGGCTTGCCGTCCAGCTCGATCTCGCGCACGGCGTTCTCGGGCTTCCAGATCCAGCCGACGAAGATGCACACGCCCAGCGCGCACACGGGGATCATCAGGCGGTCGGTGAGGAACTCCATGAAGTCGCCGAAGATGGGAAAGCTCACGCCGTTGGCAAAGTCGAACCAGATGCCCTTGATGCTGAACGCGGCCTGCGACATGGTGTACAGGCAGCCGACAAAGAACATCAGCGTGCAGACGATGATGGCGGTGGGCTTGCGCTTCCAGCCGAAGCGCTCGGTCAGGAACGCGACCACGCCCTCGATGAGGGAGATGCTGCTCGTCAGCGCGGCGAACAGGAGCAGCAGGTAGAACAGCACGCCGAAGAACGCGCCGCCCGCCATGTGTTCAAACACGCCCGCGAGGGACGCGAAGGCGAAGCCGCCGCCCTTGCCGACGTTCTCGGAGCCGAGCGTCGCAAACACCGCAGGCACGATGATGAAGCCGGCGATCAGCGCCACGAGCGTATCCATCGTGCAGATGAGCGCTGTGCTCTTGCCGAGGTTTTCCTGCTTGGGCAGATAGGAGCCGTAGGTGATCATGATGGCCATGCCCAGCGACAGGGAGAAGAACGCCTGCCCCAGCGCGGAGAGGAAGGTATTGAAGCCGACCTTGCTCCAGTCGCAGCTGAACATATAGGCGAAGCCGGCCTGCGCACCGTCGAGCGTGACGGTGCGCACGAGCAGCACGATGAGAATGACGAACAGGGCGGGCATACCGACCTTGTTGAACTTCTCAATGCCGCCCTCAACGCCCTTGATGATGATGAAGGCGTTGACCGCCATGAAGACCGCCGCGAAGAGAATAGCGGTCAGCGGGAACCAGGTTTCGCCCGTCGCGGCGTTGTAGCCGAGCAGACCGTAGAAGTAGCCGAGGGGATCGGCATAGACCGTCTGCGCCTCCGTAGTGTAGGACACGACATAGCGCAGCACCCAGCCGCCGACGTGGCAGTAGTAGGAGGTGACGATGAACGCCACGGCGACGCCGGTGACGCCGACCCAGCGGAAGCCGCGGAAGCCGAGCTTCTGGAAGCTGTCGATGGCGTTTGCCTGCGCGGCGCGGCCGACGGAAAGCTCCGAGAGCATAACGGGGAAGCCGATGAGAATTACGATGGCCAGGTAGATCAGGATGTAAGCGCCGCCGCCGCCTTCAAAGGCCTTGCCGGGAAACTTCCAGATGTTGCCGAGGCCGACGGCGCTGCCGGCGGCGGCAAGGATGAAGCCTAACTTGCTTCCCCATTGTGCGCGATTGTTTTCCATGTGATTTTCTCCTTTTTCTCTCGATCCAATCTCAAATTTTCATAGCAGATATGAAAAAATTAGAAATTACGGAAATGATACATTTTTTCTTGCCAAATGTAAAGCGACGCATTATAATAAAAACATGAGTAATTCTAATGGAAAGGAAATGACGCATGGAAAGCAAGAAGCTCGAAGCGCTCCTTATGGCGGTGGACCTTGGCAGCTTTACCAAGGCGGCGGAGGTGCTGGGCTACACCCAATCGGGTCTGACGCACATGATGAACTCGCTGGAAAAAGAGGTCGGCTTCACGCTGCTTGAGCGCGGCCGCAGCGGCGTGCGGCTGACGGAGGACGGCGAGCGTATCGCGCCCGCCGTGCGCGAATTTCTGCAGGCGAACGCGCGGCTCGACAACATCATCGCGCAGGTCGCCTCCTCGCAGAGCGAGGTCATCCGCATCAGCGCCTACGCCAGCATCGCCATGCATTGGCTGCCCTCGATCATTCAGCGCTTCCGCGAGGAATGTCCGGATGTGAATGTGGACATTCGCATGGCGGATCACGTGGATGTTCCCTACGAGCTGCTCGCGCAGGGGAAGATGGACGCGATCCTTGTTTCGCAGCAGGACGAGGGGAAGTACGAATGGGTCCACCTGACGGACGACCCCATGTACGCCGTCCTTCCGCCGGACTTTGACACGGAGGGGATGACCGCCTTTCCGCTCACCGCCTTTGAAGCGCGCGATTTTATCATGCCCTCGCAGGGCTTCGATAAGGACATCATGCGTATCTTCAACCGCATCGGCGTCAAGCCGCACATCCTGCCGACCTGGGTGGACGATCCCACCGTCATCAGCATGGTCAGCCACGGCCTCGGCGTGAGCATGATGACCGAGCTGACCGTCCGCGGCCGCACGGACGGCGTGAAGCTCCTGCCGGTCGAGCCTGCCTCCTCGCGCGAACTGGGCATCGCCGTCCGCTCGCTTGACAACGCGAGCGACGGTCTGCGCCGCTTCATCGACTGCACGAAGCGCGTCGTCGCGGAGATGCAGCGCTGACGTTGCAAAAACCACTTGTAAACCGCGCCGAAACGGTTACAATAGAGAAAATCAAACGAACCCGTACCAGAGAAAAGGAAGACCTATGCTTGCATTTCAGCCTGTCACGCAGCGGGATCTCGCCCGCCTGCGCCGTTATTACAAAACCTGCGACTATCAGCTTTGCGAATACTCCGCCCTCGTCAAGCTTATGTGGCGTGACCATCTTCACCCTTCGTGGGCGGAGGGCGCGGGCTGCCTGCTCGTGCGAAATCTCATCGACGGGCAGTATTGCTTCGACTATCCCGTTCCCGGACCGGACGGCGATGTGGACGCCGCGCTCGACCTGATCGAGCGGGACTGCATGGAGCGGGACATCCCGCTCGTCCTCTCCGTCGTCCCGCAGGAAAAGGCCGCGGACCTCGTCGCGCGCTATCCCTATTTCCGCCTGTCCTCGCCGCGCGTCTGGCGCGACTATATCTACGCCGCCGAGGATATGCGCGAATTTGTCGGCCGCCGCTACTCCGGCCAGCGCAACCATGTCAACAAGTTCCGCAAGCTTTATCCCGACGCTGCGTTCCGCGTCCTCGGCAGGGAGGACCGGCCGCTCATCACGCAGTTCTGGCGCGACTATGAGGCGGTGTTCACCAAGGCGGTGCAGAGCGCGAAGAACGAGCTGCGCTACGCCGAGAAAATGCTCCGGCTGACCGGCAGCCCGCACTTTTGCGTCGGCGGCATGGAATTGGACGGCAGGCTCATCTCCATCGCCATGGCGGAGCGCTGCGGCGGCACGCTGCAGATCCACATCGAAAAGGCGCTCTACGGCTACGAGGGCGTCTATCCCGCCACCGTGCAGGCGTTCGCGCAGGCCTTTGCCGTGGACGGCGTGCGCTGGCTCAACCGTGAGGACGACGCGGGCGATAAGGGCTTGCGTACCTCCAAGCGTCAGTACCTGCCCGACCACCTCGGCGCGAAGCTGCGCTTCGACATGCAGAACGAATTGGTCAACATCACCGAGATCCCCACTCTCACCACCGCCCGCCTGACGCTCACGCCGCTCGCCGACGCGGATAAGGCCGCCTATGCCGCCCTCTGCCTCGACGACGAGCGCAACAAATGGTGGGGCTACGACTTCCGCAAGGACTACGACGGCACGCCCTACGAGGACTACTTCCTCAAGGTCGCGCGTGAAGACTTCGCGCGCTCCCGCGCGGTCAACTTCGCCGTCCGGCTGGACGGCGCGCTCATCGGCGAGACCGTCCTCTACCGCTTCGATTCCCGCGGCGGCGCGGAACTTGGCTGCCGCATCGCGCCGGACTTCGCGGGCCATGGCTACGGCACGGAGGCGTTCTCCGCCGCCGCGGACTGGGCGCTCTACCGCCTCCACCTCGCCCACGTCGTCGCCAAGTGCTATAAGGAGAACGACGCGTCCTATAAAATGCTTTCAAGCTGTATGCAGCGCGCGGGCGAGGACGAGACCTTCTTCTATTTTGATAAGGAAGTCTGACGATCTCAGCGTATGAAAAAAATCACCTCTGCACAAACTGCTGCGGAGGTGATTTTTTTTGTGGAAACACAAGAAATCACGGAATTTCAGGCGTATGCCGCGATCTCCGTCTGCCGCCGATGGAGATCGAAGCAGGACAGGGCGGCAGAATGGAGATCTTTTCTTATGTCCAATTCCGAATTTTGCTCCGACGAGCGCGTGGGCTATGCGCTCCTCAAATCCTTCCTCGCGGGCGACATCAACGCCAACCGCTGCTACGCGGGTCTTTCCCCCGACGAGCAGCAGCGCCTGATGTCCGGCGTACAGAGCCTGCAAACCCCCGACGAGGTCGCCAGCTATGTCTGGGACTACCTGCAGGGACGGTAAGCCGCGATGGAGCGACTGACAGGACGCTTTGAGCAGGACGCCCGCGCGCTCGACGGGCTTCTCGGCGTGGACCGCTGCTTCGACATGATCGCCCGCGACCTTGCCGCGGGCGGCCGCCGCTGCCGTCTGTATGTGGTGGACGGCTACGGCGACGACGCGGTCATCGAGCGCATCGTGAGCTTTCTGCTCGCTCAGCCCAGCACCGCCGACGCCGCCGACGCGCAGGCGTTTATCGACCGCTATATCACGTTCAGCGAGGTCAATGCCGAGTGTGATGTGGAAAAAGCGGTTACCGCCGTCTTTCTCGGCAAGACGCTCCTGCTCGCCGAGGGCTACGCCGAGGCGATCCTTCTCGATGCGAAAAGCTACCCCTCCCGCGGCGTGGAGGAGCCGTCCTCCGGCAAGGTCCTGCGCGGCGCGCACGACGGCTTCATCGAAACGCTCGTGCAGAACGCGGCGCTCCTGCGCCGCCGCATCCGCACGCCCCAGCTCACGCTCGAGGGGCATAAGGTCACGGAGAAGTCCCGCGCCGACGTGGTCCTCTGCTATCTTGAGGACAAGGTGGACCGCGCGCTCCTCGCGCGCGTGCGGGAAAGGCTTGCCGCCATCGACGCAAATTCCATCTCCATGTCGCAGGAATCCATTGCGGAATCCATGATGATCCATAAGCAGTGGTACAATCCCTTTCCCCGCGTGCGCTACACCGAGCGTCCCGACGCCGCCACCGCCTGCATTATGGAGGGGAATGTCGTCGTTCTCGTCGATAACTCGCCCGCCGCCATGCTCCTGCCCACCCGCTTTTTCGACTTCGTGCAGGAGGCGAACGATTTTTATTTCCCGCCCCTCGTCGGCTCGTACCTCCGCATTCTCCGCATGATCGTTTTTCTGCTCACGCTGTTCATCACACCTGTGTGGTATCTGCTCGTGCAGGATCCGGACCTGCCAAACGGCGCGCTGGGCTTCCTCGCCGTCACCAGCGAGTACGAGGTCCCGCTTCTCGCCCAGCTCCTTCTGACCGAGTTCATCGTCGATCTTTTGAAGCTGGCGTCGCTCAACACCCCCAGCGTTTTTTCCAACTCGTTTTCCATGATTGGCGCGCTCGTCCTCGGCGACTTCGCCGTGCAGGCGCATTGGCTCGTGCCGGAGGTGCTGGCATACATGGCGTTCGTCGCCATCGCAAACTTTGCCCAGCCAAGCTACGAGCTGGGCTATGCCTTCAAGCTCTCGCGCCTTGTCCTGCTCGTCTGCTCCGCCGCGCTCGGCTGGGCGGGCCTCGCGCTCAGCACGCTCCTCATCGTCGTCCTCCTCGTCACCACGAAGCCCATCGGCGGCGGACGCTATATGTATCCCGTTTACCCCTTCAATTGGCACGACCTCTGCGCCCTCCTCGTCCGCCGTCCCATCTCGCCGGAAAACACCTGAATACCTCCGCGGAAAATCGCCCCAACGGGCGGTTTTTCTTTTTGCACGGAGGCTCCGGAAAAAAATTTTTAAAACCCTATTGACAAATCCAACAGGATGTATTATTGTACTAATTACCTAATACAATAATACATCAAGAAAAGGAGGAACCGTATGGAGTGGCAGTTTCGCAGCGACCTGCCCATCTACACCCAGCTTACGCAGCGCCTGACGCAGGCCATCGTCGCGGGCGAGTTTCAGCCCGGCGAGCGCCTGCCCACAGTGCGCGACCTTGCGGTGGAGGCGGGCGTCAACCCCAACACGGTGCAGCGCGCGCTCGCCGACCTGGAGCGCGACGGACTGGTGTTCAGCCAGCGCACCGCGGGCCGCTTCGTGACGGAGAACGTTCACATGATTGAAAATGCGAAGTTCCGTCTGGCGGACAAATGTGTGGCGGATTTTCTCTCCGAGATGGCAAAGCTCGGCTGCGGCAGGGAAGAGGTCCTTTCGCTGCTGCAAGGTGTGAAGGAGGAAGAAAAATGAGTATTCTGGAATGTAAGGCGCTCACCAAGCGCTACGGCGGCAAGACCGCGCTGGAGAGCGTGGACCTTGCCATCGAGCCGGGCCGCATCGTCGGCCTGCTCGGACCGAACGGCAGCGGCAAGACGACGCTCATCAAGCTTGCCAACGGTCTTTTGACTCCCACGGACGGGGAGATCCTGATCAACGGGCGGAGGCCCTCGCCGGAAACGAAGGCCATCGTCTCCTATCTCCCTGACCGCAACGCCCTGCCCGAGTGGATGACCGTCGCGCAGACCGTCGATTACTACGCGGACTTTTACGCGGACTTCCGCCGCGACGCGGCGCAGGAGATGGTCGCCCGCCTCGGCCTCGATGTCTCCCAGCGTGTCAAAACGCTCTCCAAGGGTACGCGCGAGAAGCTGCAGCTGATCCTCGTCATGTCCCGCGCGGCGAAGCTGTACCTGCTCGACGAGCCGATCGGCGGCGTGGATCCCGCCACCCGCGACTACATTCTCCGCACCATCATCGGCAACTACAATGAGGAAGCCTCCGTCCTTCTCTCCACCCATCTCATCGCCGATGTCGAGCAGATACTCGACGAGGTGGTGTTCCTGCAAAACGGCCGCATCGAGCGCCACACCGGCGTCGATGCCATTCGCGGCGAAACGGGCAGGAGCGTTGACGAGCTCTTTCGGGAGGTGTTTAAATGCTGACGAAACTCATCAAGCACGAATTCCGTGCCACGGCCCGCATCATGTGGCCTGTTTTTGCGGGTATGCTCGCGCTGACCTTCGCCATGCGCGCGTCCCAGCGTGTGCTGCAAAACGATTCCCATTGGCTGCTCAACCTGTTGGCGGTACTCATTGTGATGGGCTTCGTCCTCGGCATCATGGCGCTGTGCTTCGCGCCGATGGTCGTCTCCGCCGTCCGCTTCCACAGCCATATCCTCAAGGACGAGGGCTACCTCACCCTGACTCTGCCGGTGAGCGTACATCAGCTCCTTGCCTCCAAGCTCATCGTCTCGGCGGTCTGGTACGCCGCGGCAGTCCTTGCCGTCGCGCTGCTTTGTATGCTCGGCATATTTGATGCCGTGGATTGGCTGGCCATCCCGCGCTTCTTCGGCGACGCGTTCCACTTCTTCACCACGCTTGACGGCGCGGTCCGCGCGCAGGCTATGCTGTGCGTGGTTGAGATATTCCTCAACTGCGTGTTCGGCGTCACCGCCGTTTCCCTCATTGTTTATGCGTCGTATGCCGTGGGCTACAGCTTCAATAAGCACAAGAGTACCCTCACCGCCGTGTTCGTCCTCGTGTTCTTCCAGCTCGTGCAGTTCGCGGCGCTCGCGGTCCTGCTCGACATGGACGGCGGCCTCACGGCGTGGTCCTCCCTCACCGGTGTGGAGGCGATAAACCTCTTTCTTGCCGTCTCGCTTGCCGGAGAGCTGGCGGTCTGCGCGATCTTCTATTTCGTCACCTACTTCTTCCTCACGAGGAAGCTGAATTTGGAGTAAGGTATGAAAAAGCTTCTTGTCCTCGTCCTCACGCTCGCGGTGGGCGTCGCCCTCCTGCGGCGAAAAAAGTAAACACTTCCTCATCTGAAAAAGCGGCCGGAGAGCGCAAAAAGCTTTTTCGACCGCTTTTTGCGTGCAAAAACAAGAAAGATTTAAGAAAAACGGAAGAAAAAACACAAGTTCCGCCTGCTATTCTGACGGCAGAACCACCGGAAAGGAGTAATTCCCATGTCCCTTCTTGAAGTCAGCGGCCTCTCTAAGACCTACACCACCCGCTTCGGCGGCGCGAAGGTCGAGGCGCTCAAAAGCGTCACCTTCTCCGTCGCGTCCGGCGAGTACCTCGCCGTCATGGGCGAGAGCGGCAGCGGCAAAACAACGCTTCTGAATCTTCTCGCGGCGCTCGACCGTCCCACCGGCGGCACGGCGCTCCTCGGCGGGCAGAACCTTGCCGAAATTCCGGAGGAGCAGGCGGCGGCCTTCCGCCGCGATCATCTCGGCTTCGTCTTTCAGGACTTCAGCCTGCTCGACACCTTCTCGCTGGAGGACAACGTTCTCCTCCCCCTCGTCCTGCAGGGGAAGAGCCGCGGCGAGATGAAGGCCCGCCTTATCCCGCTCGCTGACCGGCTCGGCATTCTGGATCTTCTCAAAAAATACCCCTACGAGGTCTCCGGCGGGCAGAAGCAGCGCGCCGCCGTCGCCCGCGCGCTCATCACCCGCCCGCAGATCCTCTTTGCCGACGAGCCGACCGGCGCGCTCGACTCCGGCTCGACCGAGGAGCTGCTCCGTCTCTTCGGCACGGTCAACCGCGCGGGGCAGACCATCGTCATGGTCACGCACTCCGTCCGCGCGGCGAGCTGCGCGGACCGCGTCCTCTTCCTGCGCGACGGCACGATCGCGCGGGAGCTTTCCCGCGGGGACGACGCGGAGAGCGCCTTCTACCGCCGCATCGCCGACGCGCTCACCGCGTCCCAGACGGGAGGCGCGGCATGAAAGGGTTCTTTTATCCTCGCCTTGCCCTCAGCGGTATGCGCCGCGATCGGCGCATTTACGCGCCCTACCTCGCCGCCTGCGCGTTCATGACGGCGGTGGTCTACGACCTCGCCTTTCTCGCCGACAGCCCCGCGCTCTACGCCGTCGGCAGCGGCGTATACGGCATGGGAACGGCGGCGGTCCGCCTTGTGATGACCCTCGGCAAATGGGTGCTGGCGGTGTTCGCGCTCCTCTTCCTCTTCTACACGAACGCCTTCCTCATCCGCCGCCGCAAGAAGGAGCTGGGCCTTATGAGCGTCCTCGGCATGGACCGCGGCGCACTCGCCTCGGTCCTTTTCTGGGAGACCGCTCTCTCCGCCCTCGTCTCCCTCGCCGCGGGGCTTGCCCTCGGCATGCTGCTCACGCAGCTCTCCGCCCGCGTACTCTCGCGCTTTTCCCGCGTGGCGCTGCCGGACCTTCCGCTCCTTGACCTCGGCGCGCTGCGCTTTTGCGTCCTGACCGATGCGTTTATCTTCTTTCTTCTTCTCCTGAACGCATGGCGGCAGGTGCGCCGCGCCTCCGCGGTCAGCCTTCTCCGCAGCGACAGCTTCGGCGAGCGTCCGCCGAAGTCCCAATGGCTCCTGGTCGTCCCCGGCCTCGCGCTTCTCGGCGGGGCGTACTACCTCGCCGTCACCATCACCGAGCCGATTACCGCGATGCTCGTTTTCTTTGTGGCGGTCGTCATGGTCATCCTTGCGACATTCCTTCTCTTCATCGCGGGCAGCGTTACCCTCTGCCGCACGCTCCAAGGCAATGACCGGTTCTATTACCAAAAGAAAAACTTCGTCGCGCTCTCGTCGCTCGTCTATCGCATGAAGCGCTCCGGCGCGGGGCTTGCCGTCATCTGTATCCTCTCGACCATGATCCTCGTCATGCTCGGCTCGACCGCGGGGCTTTACTTCGGCGCGGAGGATGTCGTCCGCACACTCTCCGTCGAGATGGGCAGGGAGATTGCCGCCGAAACGCGCGAGGAATTTTACGCCGCCTACGGCAGCCTCTTTTTCCTCGCCCTTGTCCTCAGCACGGTGTTCCTGCTCGCCTCGGTCCTGATGCTCTACTACAAGCAGCTCTCCGAGGGCTATGAGGACGCCGCCCGTTTTGCCGTCATGCAGCGCATCGGCATGACAAAGCGCGACATCCGCGCGAGCGTCAACGCCCAGCTTCGCATGGTGTTCCTTCTGCCGCTGCTTGCCGCCTTTGTCCACCTTGCCTTCGCCCAGCCGATGATCTGGCGCATTCTGCGGCTCTTTGGGCTTCAAAACCTCCCGCTCGTCCTCGGCGTTACAGCGGCGGCGTGCGTCCTCTTCGCCGCGCTCTACTGCGCCGCCTGCCGCCTGACCTCCAACGCCTACTGCCGTGTGGTGGACGGAAATCATTAACATTTTGTAATAAATCGCCGTTCCGCTTGTTTTTGCCCATGACCGTGATATAATACCCATAAACACTCTATATTTGTTGCATGTTCCTGTGCAGCGGAAAGGCTTTTTATTTTATGGGCATCAAATTTTCCGGCTCCGACGCCGGCGGCTTCCATTTCGATTTCTCCGGCGCGAACGGTGCGGGCGGGGGAGAGGGGAGCGCCCCCAAGCGCGAGCGTAAGCCGCGCAAGGCTGTCGGTACCCCCGGCAAGCGCATCGCCATCAATACCATTGTCACTCTTGTGGTCGCGGCCGTCTACTTCTATGTGGAGCTGCCGCCCATCAACCTCCACGCCGAGGAGTTCTACGGCTTCGTCCTGCTTTTGTGCGCGGTCTACTGCGGCTGTGCGCTGCTGACCTCCGGCTTTCAGGGCGAGGGCGCAAAGGGCTATTTCACCTTTGTGAAAAAGCAATGCACCGTTCCGTTTTTCCTCGCCGCGCTCCTGCTCGCGATCGCCCTGCTCGGCAGCGTGACCTCGTGGGTCGTGTTCCGCGCGGGCAGCTACCAGAAGCTCCTCACCGTCGAGACCGGCGATTTCTCCGCCGAGATCGAGGAGGTCGCCTACGACCGCATTCCCATGCTGGATAAGGACAGCGCGGAAAAGCTCGGCGACCGCAAGCTCGGCGAGCTTTCCGACATGGTCTCCCAGTTCGAGGTCGCCGAGGACTACACCCAGATCAACTACCACGGCCGCCCCGTCCGCGTCACGCCGCTTCGCTACGGCGACATCATCAAGTGGTTCAACAACCGTTCCGAGGGCCTGCCCGCCTACCTCGTCATCGACATGGTGACGCAGAGCGTCGAGGTCGTCCGTCTCGACGAGGGCATGAAGTACACCACCGCCGAGCATTTTTCCCGCAATCTCTACCGCCACCTCCGCTTCCGCTATCCGACCTTTATGTTCGAGGAGCCGGTCTTTGAGATCGACGAGGACGGCACGCCCTACTGGGTCTGCGCGAAAAAGGAGAAGACCATCGGCCTCTTCGGCGGCACGGACAACCGCGGCGCGGTGCTGGTCAACGCCATCACCGGTGAGAGCGAATATATGGCTGAGCCGCCCGCGTGGGTCGATCATGTCTACTCCGCCGAGCTGATCATCGAGCAGTACGACTATTACGGTATGTACCACAACGGCTTTCTCAACTCCATTCTTGGTCAGCGCGATGTGACCGTGACCACCGACGGCTACAACTATCTGGCCGAGGGCGACGATGTTTACCTCTACACGGGCGTCACCAGCGTCGGCGGGGACGAGAGCAACATCGGCTTCCTCCTCTCCAACCAGCGCACCAAGGAAACAAAGTATTATCCCTGCGCGGGCGCGACCGAGTACAGCGCGATGGACAGCGCCGAGGGTCAGGTCCAGAACCTGCGCTACAAGGCGACCTTCCCGCTGCTGCTCAACATTGCCGACCAGCCGACCTACTTCATGGCGCTCAAGGACGCAAGCGAGCTGGTGAAGATGTACGCCATGGTCAATGTCAGCCAGTACCAGATCGTCGCCACCGGCGCGACGGTCGCCGAGTGCGAGACGAATTACCGCCAGATGCTCCGGCAGAACAACCTGATCTCGGACGACCAGACCGGGATCGACGGGCCGACTGAGACCGACCTTCGTTCGCTTGAGGGGACCATCGCCGAGCTGCGCTCCGCCGTTGTGAACGGCACGAGCGTCTACTTCCTCCGCTTTGCGGGGGAGGCGGACTTCACCGTACGCATGAGCGCCGCGGAGGTGCCCTATGCCCCGCTGCTCAATGCGGGCGACCATGTGCGCGTCTGGTACTACGACGGCCATGTCAGCGAATTTTGGATCGAGGCGTGCGACCTTGAGCTGCTGCCGGTCTCCGCGCCCGCCGCGCCGGACGATGCGCCGCCCCTCGGCGAAGCAGCCGCCTGAACGCTGTTTTCCCGCAAAGGAGATGGGTCCCCGACCCATCTCCTTTCGTCATGCATCGCGGCAACATGACAGAAAAAATTCAAATGCTATGCATGATGTGAAGGAATAATTGCAGGATTTTTAATAGATATTATGAAAAAAACGAAACTTTTTTGCGGCGTTTCTGCGCTTTGCACAAAAAGGAAGGAAAAATTTCTCACAGCCTGACGGTCCAATTTCGGATGTACCCTCTTGTGAAAAAACCGCATTTGTGATAGTCTAACAGACGAGATGGAAGCACCATCGAAATGCTCTTTACGAGTAAATTTAGAGGAGGCTATTTATCATGAATGCTTATATCCAGAGAGTTCTGGACGAGACCAGAGCCAAGAATGCGAATGAGCCCGAATTTCTGCAGACCGTCGAAGAGGTCCTGACCTCTCTCGAACCCGTCATCGATGCCCACCCCGAGTATGAGGCTGCCTGCCTGCTCGAGCGTATGGTCGAGCCCGAGCGCACCATCGAGTTCCGCGTC
>CAKTEZ010000020.1 GCA_934553255.1 uncultured Oscillospiraceae bacterium | reverse complement strand
TATATTCAGAGCCTGTACAAATGTCAAGCCCCAAATATCACATTTGCGCGCTCTTAGAGCTTCGCGGTGTTCATCTTGACGCCGGGACCCATGGTAGAGGCGGCGACGCAGGACTTGATATACTGGCCCTTGGCGGCGGCGGGCTTGGCCTTGACGATCGCGCCCATGAGAGCGTTGAAGTTCTCGGTGAGCTTCTCGGGGCCAAAGGAGACCTTGCCGATGGGGCAGTGGATAATGTTGGTCTTGTCGAGACGGTACTCGACCTTACCGGCCTTGACTTCCTTGACAGCCTTGGCAACATCGGGAGTGACGGTGCCGGCCTTGGGGGAGGGCATCAGGCCCTTGGGGCCGAGGACCTTACCGAGACGACCGACAACGCCCATCATGTCGGGGGAAGCGACGACGACATCGAAATCGAACCAGTTTTCCTTCTGGATCTTCTCGACCATGTCCATCTCGCCGACATAATCCGCGCCGGCTTCCTTGGCAGCCTCAGCCTTGTCGCCCTTGGCGAAGACGAGGACGCGGGCGGTCTTACCGGTGCCGTTGGGCAGGACGATCGCGCCGCGGACCTGCTGGTCGGCGTGACGGGAGTCAACGCCCAGCTTGACGTGCAGCTCGACGGTCTCGTCGAACTTCGCGGAAGCGGTCTTGCAGATCAGGCCGAAGCCCTCTGCGGCGTCATACTGCGTATTCTTTTCGATCTGCTTGGCAGCATCCTGATACTTTTTACCTCTGAACATTTCCGTATACCTCCCTTACTCTTCGACCACGACGCCCATGGAGCGCGCGGTGCCGGCGATCATGCTCATCGCGGACTCGAGAGACGCGGCGTTGAGGTCGCGCATCTTCATCTCGGCGATCTTCTGAACGGAGGCCTTGGAAATGGTGGCGACCTTGGTCTTGTTGGGGACGCCGGAACCGGACTCGATGTTGCACTCCTTCTTGATCAGGACCGCAGCGGGAGGAGTCTTGGTGATGAAGCTGAAGGAACGGTCGGCATACACCGTGATGACGACGGGGATGATAAGACCCATGTCGTTCTTGGTGCGCTCGTTGAATTCCTTCGTGAAGGCCGCGATGTTGACGCCGTGCTGACCGAGCGCGGGGCCGACAGGGGGCGCGGGGGTTGCTTTACCAGCGGGGATCTGCAGCTTAACATAGCCGACTACTTTCTGTGCCATTTTAGGCACCTCCTTGATTATAAATGTGGTAACGGCCATCCTGTTGACGGACCGTCCTTGGCGAGACGCTCCGCGTCTCTCCCACTTTGCCGGAATACCGGCTCATCGCTTTTGGCGAAGCTTGCTCAGTTGTTGACCACCTCGACCTGATCGAGCTCCAGCTCGACAGGGGTCTCGCGGCCAAACATGGAAACGACCACGCACACGCGGTTCTTTTCCGGCTCGATCTCCTCGACCGTGCCGAGGAACGTGGCCAGAGGACCGTCCGTGATCTTGACCTGGTCGCCGACGTTGTAGGCCACGACGATCTCGCGGCGCTCCATGCCGAGGGCCAGGACCTCATCCTCCGTCAGGGGGATGGCGTTGGTGGCGCTGCCGACAAAGCCGGTCACGCCGCGGATATTGCGGATCAGATGCCAGGTGTCGTCCGTCATGACCATCTTGACCATCACATAGCCCGGGAAGGTCTTGCGCTCGACCTCCTTCACCGCGCCGGATTCCGTGACCTCGGTCACCGTTTCCATGGGGATCTGGATGTCGAGGATCATATCCTCCAGATGGCGGTTCGCCACGAACTTCTCGATGGCGGTCTTGACGGCGTTTTCATAACCGGAATAGGTATGGACAACATACCACTTCGCGTTATCAGCCATTTCCTGCGCCCTCTTAGCCGGCGAACACGCCGAGCAGAGACTTGACGGCCAGCATAGCCACGGCGTCAAAGACCCAGATGCAGGCGCCCACGCACAGGGAGCACAGAAGCACCGTGCCGGTGTTCTTCGCCGTATCCTTGCCGGTGGGCCAAACGACCTTTTTCAGCTCGCTTTTCATTTCGCGGAACCACTTGCCGCGATCCTTTTTCTTCTCTTCTGCCATTGTTACACTACCTTTCCTAACTTACTTGGTTTCGGTATGAACGGTGTGCTTTTTGCAGAAGCGGCAATACTTGTTCATCTCGAGCTTGTCGGGGGTATTCTTCTTGTTCTTGATGGTATTGTAGTTTCTCTGCTTGCACTCGTTACATCTCAGAGTGACCTTCACGCGCATAACGGCACCTCCTTATTATGACAGTCCTCGGCACGCGAGGCTGCCGATTGCCTCCCTGCTCTTGAATTTAGAGGGAATTTCTCTGTGGCCTGAAAAGCGAAAAAGCGCACAAAAAGAAAGCCCTCTTTCACAGGTAAGTAAAATAGTAGCACAAGGCAAGTCCGCCGTCAAGCACAAAATGCTTGAAAAATAAGAAAATTTCGATATAATGATGTCATTCCGAGATTTGAGAGGGTTTTGCATGAAGATCATGGCCATCGACTACGGCGACGCGCACACCGGCATCGCCATTTCCGACGCGCTTTTAACGCTCGCAGGCTACACCACCGTCATCACCGCTTACCGGCCCGAGGCGGTCGCGGCGGAGGTCCAAAAGCTCATCGCCGCGCACGGCGTGACCGAGTTGGTTCTCGGCCACCCGCTCAACATGGACGGCACGCGCGGGCCGCGCGCCGAAAAGGCCGAGGGCTTCGCCGAGCTTCTGCGTCAAATGACGGGGTTGAGCGTCACTTTATGGGACGAGCGGCGCACGACCGTGGACGCGCATAATATCCTCATGGCAGGCGGCAAGAACGCCAAGCAGCGCAAAAAGACCGTGGACGCGGTCGCCGCGAGCCTGATGCTCGAAGGCTATCTCACCTTCCGCGCCCGGCAGAAATAAAAAGGAAGAGCAAAACGGGGAAGCGCAGCCGCGCTTCCCCGTTTTTTTCTCCCAATAGCCGTTGGCGCGTTCCCATGCGGAAAACGCCTGCCGGAGCTTTTCCTCAGAATCCGCCGGAATGGGCGACCAATCCGCATCGTCGAATCGCCGGTCCGTGATCTGCTCCTGCACCGCAGCGCGGAACATCTCCTCGTCCACGGTCTCGTCATCGATCAAATAATACGGAGGCTCCGGATCGTCATCGCTGTTGCGCCAGTGGATCCCCGCGAGGGAGCCGAGACGCTCCTCGCTCCCGTCACTCCGGTAACGGAAGAGCGTGTAGCACTCGTTCCCGCACCATTCGTTGCAGCGTACCATCGCGCCGTCCCGCAGAGGAACATCATAAAGGTACATTTCAAACAGGTCCAGCTGCCAGATATGCACCTGCCCGTCCGCATAATGATAGACCGCGTAGCCCTGCGGACCGTCCCAGCGCAGCAAAAGCTCGCTCACCTCGTCGCCGTCCAGATCGAGCAGAAGATATTCGCCCCCCGGTGGGAGCAGGCAGAACACCAATATTCCGATCCGCGCCGCGGCCTTCTTCGTCTTCATCTTCATCACACGCCGCCTTTCAGCAGTTCCAGCAGCCACCGGTCGTTTTCCATTGCCTTTTCCTCCAGCGCTCCGGCGGTGCGGTCAAGGCGCGCGGCGTAGTTCGCGCGATGATCGAGCAGCTCCGTCAGCCCCGTCAGAGCGGCATCGGCGTCAAAAGCGTCCAGCGTCCCCGCGGACGGCATTTCCAGCGCCGCAAGGCAGGCGCTGACCTTGGGATCGTACACCACGCCCAGCACCGGCACGCGCTCACGCGCGGCAAAAATGATGGAATGCAGGCGCGTGGACACCACCGCGTCCATGCAGGCGAGCATACCCATCATGCCCGCGGGATCGTAGGGCGCGGAGACGACCCACGACGGCTCCCGCATCCTCTCCCGCACAGCGGCGCAGGCCGCGTCGTCGCTACCCTGCTGCATGACGAGAAAGACGATGCTCGCGCGCGCCGCCGCCGCGTCGCAGAAGCGGGCAAAGGCCTCCAGGTCGGTGTCCATCCCCTTGGCGAAGCGGACGGACACGCCGACGATGGGACGATCCTCCGGCAGGCCGAGCGCGGCGAGCCGCCGCGCACCCTCCGCGCGGTCGCCCCGCTCCATGGCGTACACGGGGTCGGCGGTAACATAAATATTTGGGTTCTGCACGCCCATCCCGCGCAGCTCGCGCAGCGACTCCTCGTCGCGGAGGGTGATGAGGTCCGCCAGCTCCGCGGCCTCGCGCACCCGCGCGCGGTTCTTCTCCGCGCGGACAGGGCCGATGCCGTTGGCGTAGAACATCACGCGCTTGCCGCGGCGCTTCGCCATGCGGATGAGCGCGGTGTAATAAAGCAGCGAGCGCGTGGAGGTGCTGTCCTGCAGCAGGCTCCCGCCGCCGCTGACGAACACGGAGCAGCGCTTGAGCTCGCGCAGCACGGCGAACGGCGAAAAGCGGTCCGCCGCCTCCACACCGCACCTCCCGCGCGTCTCCTCCGGCCGCTTGGAAAGGGCCGCGAGACTTGCGCCGGGCAGCGTCTGATGCACACGGTCGCGCAGGGCGAGCAGGATGGCGTCGTCGCCGAGATTGCGAAAGCCGTAGTAGCCGGAGACCAGCACGCGCGTATGCGCGGCAAGGACCTCGTCATAGGCCCGCTCGCAGTCGCGCGCCATGCGCGCGACGGAGTAATACTGCCCGATGACCTCGCGCCCATACCGGCCGAGGGCGGCGCGCTGCGCGCCGTCCATTCCGCACAGGGCATGGACAAGGTCCTCATACAGCCGCTCACCCGTCGGCTCCGGACAGCCGCGGCAGCAGAAATTGCTCTCCTGTGCGAGCGCAAGCTTGCTCTCGTCGAAAAGGCCGATGTAGCCCTCGTTGCCCGCCACGACCACGGGCTTTGCCGCGGCCATCGCCTCCAGCGCGGCGCGGGACACACCCACGAACACATCGCCCGCGGCGACGATCTCGTTGATGTCCGTACGCGCGCCGGTCATCACGACGAAGCGCTCGCCCGCTGCGTCGTTGACCGCCTGCGCCTTGGCGCTGATCTCGTCGTACATATCGCCGCCGCCCGCGATCAGGATCTGAATATCCGGAAGCCTCTCGCGCAGGCGCGGCGCGATCTCGACGAGCTGGCGCGCGGCGAGCGCGCGGCTCTCGTCCATGCGGCTGACATAGGAGATCGTGGGACGGTCCGGCGAAAAGCCGAACTCGCGCAGCACTCGTTCGCCGGAAACGGCGGGCGAGAACTTCTCCGTGTCGATGCCGTTGATGGTGACGAAAATATGCTCGTCCGGTACGCCGTAGTTTTCCTTGAGGTATTCGCGGATGTCGTCGCTCACCGCAACGGTGCGCTCGCCCCAATCGGTCAGGCGGCGCAGCGAGCGGTTAACATAAAATACCCAATGTGCCGAGGTGACGAACGGGAAGCCCATCTGACGGTGCAGGATTCCGCACAGGAACGCCGGAATGCGCGCGTGCGCGTGTACCACGTCCGGCTTTTCCTTGCGGATAATGCCGTGCAGGAGCCGCAGCGAGCGGAGCATCCGGCCCGCGCTGCGCTTGTGCAGCGGCGCATGGTAGCAGCGGATGCCCGCGTCGGTCAGCTCGCGCTCATACACGCCGCCGTTCGACACGACGACGACCTCATAGCCCTGACGGTGCAGCTCCTTGGAAAGCTCGACGACATGCGTTTCCGCCCCGCCGATCTCCAGTCCCATAAGCACCATCATCACTTTTCTGCCCATGCCGTCCTCCGTTTCCTATGCCACAAGTAAGAGTTCGTGGTAGCGCATCTCGCACTTGACATATTTGGTCGCCATGACCAGCTCCGCTCCGACCTTCAGCTCGTTCTTGCCGTCAAGGAAGTAGCTGTTGTCCGTTTCGGTGCAGCGCGCCTCCAGCGTGAGGAACACGCGCCAGCGCCCGTCCTTCTCCACGGTCACGCCCTTGCCGTCCGCGCCCATCTCATAGGCGAAGTCGGGAATGATCTCGATGTCCTTCACCACGCCGAGCAGCGCGCCGGTGGACTTATCGTACACGCGGTCGCCGACGGAGAAGGCGTCCGCCGTGAAATCGCGCACGCCGCTGATGCGGATGGAATAGGTCACGACCGTGTCGCCGAGGCCGACCGCTGTGTTCTCCACGGCGGGAGCGCCCATCGTGTCGATGCCGGTGATGAAGCCCGCGCCCGCGTAGCCCTTGGATTTGACGAACACCTCGTCGCCGATCTTCACGGCCACATCGCTGATGACCACATCGGTCGCCGTCTCATAGCCCTGTCCCTCGATGATGAGGTAGACGCGGTAAAGGTCCTCGCACTCGTAGGTCACATATTTTTCCAGCAGTTGAGAGTATTCCGTCTTGGTGTACGGCTCGGAATAGTAATCCGCCAGCACGCCGAGGTAAACGCCGTCGGTCGAGCGGTAAATGCTCTGTCCGGTCTCAAAAAGCGCCATCGTCTCCGGCTGGACCTCGCGCAGCTCCAGCGTAAAGCGCATGGGCGAGGTCTCGGTCTGCGAGGCGATGGTACCGCGCTGGCGCAGAAACAGCAGGCACACGGCCACCGCCGCCACCAGAAGCAAAACAAGAACGGCATCCACCACATTGAATTTCTTTTTCATGCTCATCTTCCTTTCCGCGCCGCCAGCTCGTCGTACAGCGCCTCGGTTTTCCGTGTCATCGTTTCGGCGGTAAATTCCCGCAGGACCAGCTCTCTCCCCTGTTCGCCGAGCCGCAGCCGCAGCGCAGGGTCGTCAAGCAGCGCCTCGATCCGCGCCGCCAGCGCCGCCGTATCCCCTGCGGGGGCGAGCCGTCCGGTCACACCGTCGCGCACGACCTCGCTCACGCCGTCCACATCAAAGGCGACAACGGGCGTTCCCATCGACAGCGCCTCCGCCGCGCTCAGGCAGAACGCCTCGCTGCGGGACGGTACGACCACGACGTCCAACAGTCCTAACGCCTGCTCGATCTCGTCGCAGAAGCCGAGAAAGCGCACCTTATCCCCAAGGTCGGAGACCATGGCGCGCAGCGCCGCCTCCTGTGAGCCGACGCCGAACACCGCAAAGCGCACATCGTCCCGTCTCTCCAGCACGCGGCGCGCCGCATCGAGAAAGAGGTCCACGCCTTTGACCGTTTCGAGCCGCGCGGCCACGCCCACCCAAAGGCGGCCGCGGTCCAGCCCAAGGCTCTCGCGCAGCGCTTCGCGCGCGCCGCCGTCATACGGCGGGACGGGCATGATGCCGTTGCAGATCACGCACAGCTTCTCCCGCGGCGTACCCGCGGCGGCAAGCTGCTCGCCAACCGCTCGCGAAACGGCCACGACCTTGTCCGCTGCCAGCGTGTCCACCAGACGGCGCTTACAGCGCCCCAGCGCACCGCACGGCTCCGCCGCGCAATGCTTCGTCACCACAATGGCCGGCACACGCGCGCGCCGCGCGGCAAGGCGCGCCGTCAGGCTCGCGCCGATGTGGACAATGTCCGGCCGCTCCGCGCGGAAAAGCGCCGTCATGCCCGCGAGGGACGCCCTGTCCCACGAGGCGTCGCGCATGCCGTCTACGCAGAGCGTTTCAAAGCCAAGCTCCTCCACACGCGCGCGCAGCGCGCTCTCCTCCGGCAGGAGGACCTTCGCCTCGTAGCGCGAACGGTCCAGGCAGCGCAGCAGGTTCAAAAGCCAGCGGCCCGCGCCGCCAACATTATTGTCCGTGAGGACACAGATCACTCTTTTCATGTCCGCTCCTCCCCTCTCGCGCAGGCAAGTCCCAGCCCAATGACGAGCCAGAACAGCAGCACGATGCGGTAGTTGAACCACAGGTGGTCGGTCATACCCTGCACGAGCAGTCCCGTCATGCCGCTGAGGACCACGCCGGTGAGGAAGCGGCCGCGCGTCTTATCCCGCGCGATGGCGCGGTAGAGCCGCTGCGCCCAGGTAAAGAGCAGCAGCAGAAACACCGTAAAGCCCACGACACCCAGCTCCAGCAGGACCTGCAAAAAGAGGTTATGCGAATGGTAGGAGTTCGACGCGGCGTAGACATAGCGTGGATAGACCAGCGCGAACGCGCCCACGCCGATGCCCGTGAGCCAGTAGTCGCGGATCATGTTGAAGCACGCGCCGTAAATAGACATGCGGTATTTCGTCGAGGAGTCCGTCCCCATGAGCGCGCCGAGGAAGCGCGCCTGAACGGACGCGGGCAGCACGAACGGCATGGCGGCGGCCGCCGCGATGCCGAACGGCAGCAGCCGATGCTCGGCAAAAAGCGCGAACACCGCCGCGCTGACGGCAAGCCCCAGCATTGACCCGCGCGAGCCGGTGGCGAGCAGGCCGAGGCCCAGCACGCCCGTCGCGCAGAAGTAGCAGAATTTGAGGAAGCGGCGGCGCTCCTTCCAGAACATTCCCACGCTCAGCGAGCAGACCACGATGAGGTATTCGCCCATGACATTCGGATTGCCGAAGGTCGAGTAGGCGCGGGTGGTAAGCGTCTCAAAGCTTTTGCTGTCCACCCACGCGGGGTCGATGGGAACGCCGACAATGTACTGGTAGATGCCGTAGAGAGAGGCCAGCACGCCGGAGAAGAGCAGCACCGTGAGGAAGATGTCGCGCCGCCTCTCACCGCGCAGCACACGCGCGGCGACCGGAACGGCCATCATCAGGCCGAGGAACATCAGCATCTCCTCCATTGAATCGGGGAATGCCTTCCCAAACACGGTGGAGAGCGCGTAGCACAGCGCAAAGAGTGCGCCGAGGACGCCGACAAGACCGATGCGCTCGGCGCGTATGCGGCCGAGGAGTACATTGAGCGCATAGAGCGCGAACGCCGCGAGCGTCAGCAGCAGCGAAACGAGCGTCGGCGCAAAGGAGAGTGCGAACGCCGCAAGGCACAGTACCGCGAAGCACAGCCGCTCGTCCAGCAGGCCCAGCACCACGCTCTGGCGGCACTTGACGGCAAAGGCGGCGTTCCCGCCGAAATACGCCTGCACACGCGGCAGCAGCCGCGGCGTCAGGTGGAGCTTTTCGTCCCAATCCGCGCGGAAGAAGCCGACAATGAGGCTCCCGTCCAGCAGCCGCGCGCAGCGCACGGCGAGCCAAAGCCACGCACGGTAAGGAAAGCCGCCGTACCACGCCTTACGCACACGCGCGCAGAGGGCGCGGAGGCCGCTGAGGAGCAAGCTGTTTTCGATCATGTTTCCTCCTGCCTTTTCCCGCAGCTTTTCCTGCAGCGGACGCATCACGCCCGCGCCGAGCAGCAGCGCCAGAGCAAAGTAAATCACCGCGCCCGCAGCCGTCGGCAAGGCAGCCGCAAGCACGCGGCCCGCAACGCCGTCTCCGCCGAGGCCGGCGGTAAGCCGCCGGACGGTCAGCACACCGCCCGCCATCGCAGCGGCGCAGGCCAGCATTTTCCCAAAGTCCGTAAGCGACGCGCGGTCCATCACCGCGTGTCCGCTCCGCAGCAGCGCCGCAAGCAGCACCAGCGCGGGTACGAGCGCGCTCACCGCCCCCGCGAGGGCCAGTCCGCGCACCCCCATGCGCGGCGCGAGCAGCGCGCACAGCGCAAGGTTCGCCGCCACCGAAGCAATGCCGGACAGCAGCGGCATCTTTCCCTGCTGCGCGGCGTAGTACGCGCGCGAGAGGATCATCTGCAGGCCATAGCCGAGCATACCGAGCGCGGCGAGTGACAGCGCCCCCGCCGTCAGCGCGGTGGACTCCTCCGTCCACGCGCCCCATTCGTACAAAAGCCGCACGATGGGCTTCGCCATCACCGCAAGCCCCGCGCTCATCGGCACAAGGAAAAAGAGCATCGTCGAGAGCGTGCCGCGCAGCTGCTCGTCGAGCGCCGCGTCCTCGCGCCGAGCGCTCAGACGGCTCATTTCCGGGAAAATAACATTTGCGATGGACAGCACGAACACACCCGCAACAATGGTGTAGAGCGTGTTGGCATACTCCAGCGCGCTCGCGGCGCTGCCGCCGTTGAGGTGCGAGGCATACTTCGTGGCGACCGTCAGGTTCAGCGGCTGGACCCATGTGCTTGCCATCACGGGGAGCATGAGCGTAAAGACCTTCCGCAGTCCCTCGTGCCGCAGAGCGGGACGGTAGCGGAAGCCCGCGCGGTGCAGCGCGGGAAGCTGGATGCACACCTGCGCCGCCCAGCCGAGAAGGAACGCGGCGGCAAGCCCCGTCACGCCGAAGCGCTCGCAGAAAAAGACATAGTAGAAAAGGATCACACCGTTCGACACGGTGGAGAGCAGCGCCGGAATGTTGAACTCACCGAGCGACTGCAGAATGCCGACGAGCGAGAACGCCACGCCGGTGAAAAGCACCGTCGGGAACAGCAGCCGGAGCAAAAAGGCGCACAGCGCCGCCGTCTCCCCATCGAAGCCGTCCGCAAGCAGGGCGGTCAGCTCGCCGGAGAACGCCATACCCACGGCGCTCATCGCCGCGGTCGCAAGCGCCGTGACGGTGATGAACGCGCTCGCAAGGCGGAACGCCTCGTCCCGCCCCTTCTTCTCCAGGTATTCGTTGAACACGGGAATGAAGCTCGCTGAAATGGCGGCGGCAAAAATGGCGTCAAAGAAGTTGCGGGGAATGCGGCTCGCCGTCAAAAAGGCATTCGCCGCCATGCCCGTGCCGAACGCGCGGCCCATGAGCATATCACGCAGAAGCCCCAGTGCCTTGCCGAGCAGCGTAAGGAGCATGACCATGCCGACCGTCCGCGCGCCGCGGTTCTTTTTCTCCTCGTTCACAGCCTCCGCCCCTCCTTTCGCATACTGCGCCAGAATACCTAATACTATAGCACGCACACGCAGGTTTGTAAACATAATAAATCCCTCTGGCACCGCCGGAGGGATTTACCGCAGCATGTTATCCGAGGAACAGCTTCGCGTCGGCGCGGCGGGTATAGTCGCGCTCGAGCATGGCCTTGTGGGAGAGGAACGCCTCGTCGTCGAAATACTTCGCGCCCGTCGGGCAGTTCTTCACGCAGGCATGGCACTTGATGCACACGCCCGTGACCTCGGCGGGGTCCTCGCGGCTGATACTGCCCATCGGACAGAGCGCCGCGCACACGCCGCAGCCGGTGCATTTGCTCCGGTCGGTCTGCGGCTTGGCCTTGAGGAAGTTTTTCGGCTCGCCGTCCAGTCCCAGCGGACGGTAGTACGGCGCGTCCGCGTCGCCGTCGACCTGAACAGGCGCGGGGATCTCGGTCATTTTGGCGAGCTTTGTCACGACCGCCGCGCCCAGCTGCGCGAGCACAGTCATGTCCTCGCGGTCGGGACGGCCCGCGGCGAGCGTATCGGAAAAGGCGTGCTGGCAGGCGAACGCGCCGGCGGCAATGGTGTGGAAGCCCGCGTTTTCAAGGCTCGCACACAGCTCGGCGAGAGAGTTGTCAAAGCTGCGGTTGCCGAAGGTCACAACCGGCACGGCAAGCGCGCCGTTTCCGGCAAAGCCGGACTGCACGAAGGGCAGCAGCTTGTTCGGCACCTTGCCCGCGTAAGTCGGCGTACCGAACACGACAAGGTCGCCCTCGGCAAAGGAGTAGGTCTCCTCCCGCGCGGCGGGCAGCGTGAAATCAACGGTCTCCATAGGGCGTTCAAGGGTCTGTGCGATGGCGTTTGCCAGCGTGGTAACGACCTTTCTGGTCTTTCCGGTGGCGCTGAAATAGACGGCGTAAACGGTTTTGATTTCCATGATGTGTCCTTCTCTCTTCATTTTTATATAACTCTCAGAGGGAAAAATCCTCCGGCAGGTGCGCGCTTGGATCGAGCGAGATGGGACGCGGCGGGACGCGCCGCAGGGGATCGTACCGGAAATGGCGGCAATGCTCCGCGCTGTCCACCACGCCCTTGCGTGAGCAGGCGACCTCGCGTTCATTGAGTGTCGAGCCGTTGGCGCAGTAGGCGCAGCGCGGCTCAATGTCCTTACGGAACGGATTTTTCATGGCTCTCCTTCCCTTTTTCAATCTCTTACAGGCTCAGCACTTCGATCGCGCCGTCCTTCATCACGGCGCGCAGCTGCGTGACGGGATGGTCGTAGGAATCGATGATGCGCGCGGCGATCACGTCCTCCAGCTCCTTCTGAACGGTGCGGCGCAGATTGCGCGCGCCGTAGGTGAGCGAATAGGATTTGTTCGCCAGATACTCCGCCACGGCATCGTCCCAAGTGAAGTGGAAGCCCTTCTCCTCCAGACTGTCTCTCAGTTCGCCGAGCATGATACGGGCAATGGAAACGAAATTCTCCTCGCCCAGACGGTTGAAGCAGATGATCTCGTCCACGCGGTTGATGAACTCGGGGCGCAGAAATTCGTTCAGCGCCTTCATCGTGCGTTCGCGGTTCTGCTCGCTCACGCTGCGGCCGAAGCCGACGCTTCCCTCCTTGCGGTCGCTGCCCGCGTTGGAGGTCATGACGATAACGGTGTTCTCAAAGTTGACCTTACGGCCGTGCGCGTCGGTCACCTCGCCGTCGTCGAGGATCTGCAGCAGGACATTGAGCACGTCGGGGTGCGCCTTCTCGATCTCGTCGAAGAGAATGACGGCATAGGGCTTGCGGCGGATCTTTTCGGTCAGCTGGCCGGCCTCGTCGTAGCCGATGTAGCCCGGCGGCGAGCCGACCAGACGGGAAACGGAATGCTTCTCCATAAACTCCGACATATCGAGACGAATGAGGGAGTCCGGCGAGTCAAAGAGGTCGGCGGCAAGCTGCTTGACCAGCTCCGTCTTGCCCACGCCGGTGGGTCCGACGAAAATAAAGCTTATTGGCTTGTGCTTCGGGCTGATGCCCACGCGCCCGCGGCGAATGGCCGCGGCGACGGCGTCCACCGCCTCGTCCTGCCCGACGATATGCTGCTTGAGCCGGTCGGCCAACTCGCTCAGGCGCTTGAACTCCGTCTCGCGGATACGGCTGGCGGGAATTTTGGTCCACAGCTCGATCACGCGGGCAAGATTATCCATCGTCAGCTCCGGGTCTCCCTTGGCGCAGAGCGCGTCCAGCTCGCTCTGTGCCTTCAGCTCCAGACTTTTCAACTCCGCCAAGCGCTCGAAGTCGGGATTTTCCGTCTCTGCCTCGAGCAGCTCGCGCTCCTTGGCGTAATCGTCCAATTCGCGGCGCAGCTCCATACGGCGGTTGATGTCCTTGTCGTGGAGGTTCCGATCCGAGCAGGCCTCGTCGATCAGGTCGATGGCCTTATCCGGCAGGAAGCGGTCGGTGATGTAGCGCTCGGACAGCGTGACCGCCTGACGGAGAATGCCCTCCGGGATCTTTACGCCGTGGAAGGACTCGTAATAATGGGCAATGCCCTTGAGGATCTTCAGGGTGTCCGCCATGCTCGGCTCGTTGACCGTGACGGGCTGGAAGCGGCGCTCGAGCGCCGTGTCCTTTTCGATGTGCTTGCGGTACTCGTTGAAGGTCGTCGCGCCGATGACCTGAATTTCCCCGCGAGAGAGGGCGGGCTTGAGGATGTTGGCGGCGTTCATGCTGCCCTCGGCGTCGCCCGCGCCGACGATGTTATGCACCTCGTCGATGACCAGAATAATGTTGCCAAGCTTGCGGATCTCCTCGATCAGCCCCTTCATGCGGCTTTCAAACTGGCCGCGGAACTGCGTTCCGGCGACGAGCGCGGTCAGGTCGAGGAGATAGACCTCCTTGCTGCGGAGCTTGAACGGCACCTCGCCCGCCGCAATGCGCTGGGCAAGCCCCTCGGCGATGGCCGTCTTGCCGACGCCCGGCTCGCCGATGAGGCAGGGGTTGTTCTTCTGGCGGCGGTTCAGTATCTGGACCACGCGCTCGATCTCCTCCTCCCGCCCGATGACCGCGTCGAGCTTGCCGTCGCGGGCGCGCTGGGAGAGGTTGATGCAGTAGCTGTCGAGGAACTTGTGCTTGGCGGTCTTGTCGTTCTTCTTGCCGCGCTCGGCGCGGCCCGCGCCGTCCGAAGCGCCGTCCGCGGGCGCGGGCGCGTCGCTCCCCTGTCCGCCGAACAGGCGGCCGAGGAACGGGAAGGTCGCGGTCTTGCCGTCCTCCTCGTCGTCGGCGTCGGACGCGTCGATCCCCTCGAGATTTTCCGCGCCGCCGAAGGCGTTCATCATCTCGTTGGAAATGTTGTCGAGGTCCTCGTCCGTGATGCCCATGCGCTGCATCATCTCGTTCACCTGCGGCAGTCCGAGATTTTTGGCGCACTTGAGGCACAGGCCCTCGTTAATATTTTTTCCGTTCTCCGTGCGCGTGATGAACACGACGGCAACGTTTTTCTTACATCTGGAACAAAGTTGTGGCTGCATATTGGGAAACCTCCGTTATGTGAGCGATGCGATGATGGAATGTGGCGTATTGTGCAGGAACCACGCGAGCAGGCGCGTGCCTGTCTCGTGGTCGCCGAACCAGGTCACGCCGAAGCGCGGCGCGAGATATACAAGGAGAAAAATGAGGAGCGCGCCCTCCACGAGCGAGAGCGCCGCACCGCCGAGCGCATTGAGCTGACGCAGGACCGGCAGCGAACACAACCCATCGAGCGCGCGGGTGAGCAGCTTGAGCAGCAGCATCACCAGCAGGAAGAACACAAGGAACAGCGCCGCCTGCACAACGGTCTTGACCAGCAGGTAGGCGGCCTGCTCCGCCGCGGAGGCAACCCCCTGCGCCACACCCTCCGCCACACCGTCGAGCGTCTTCTCCGAAACGCCGAAGCGTTCGAGCGTATCAAGCGCGCCGCCGAGCGCGTCGGCGAGATCGGCGGGGAGAAGTCCGCCCGCGTTCAGATCGCCGCCCTCCTGCGCGAGTGCATCGGCGGGAATGTCCTGTGCGAAGCGCGTGATGACCTTCTCCTGCACCCGCGGGTACACAAGCTCGGTGACCGGCTCGACAAACATCGCGGTCAGCAGCGCCGCACCGGCGAGCGCGAGCACCACGCTCACGAGCGCCATCAGGCTGCGGATCAGGCCCTTATATGCGCCGATCACGGCGAAAGCGATCAGCACGGCGGCAAGCACAAGGTCGATGATAAGTGCATTATCCATGCTTTTCACACCCTTTTCAAGTGAAAAAATCTTCTATTTACGGCACGAACAGCCAGCCGCGGGACGCGCCGAGCAGCTCCGCCGTGCCGTCCGGCCGCATGAGAACGCCGCGGGCGTACTGCGTGTCCTCCAGCGAGGCGTATTCGGTAAGGTCGGAATGATAGATGACCAGCTCATCGCTGTAAAGCACGGCGAGATACTTCCCCGCCGCGGAAACGTCCAGCACGTCGCGCTGTGTCTGGAGCGAGGCGAGAAGCCCGCCGTCCGCGCCGACCGTGACCAGCTTTCCGGCGCTGCCGGAGCGGTAGCGCGAGAGGACGAGCGCGCCGAAATCCGAGCCGCCGAGCGTGCTGCCGCGCAGATAGGGGTAAGCATAGTCGTACAGGCCCTTGAGCGAGCCGTCCGCGCTGAGCGCGAAAAAGCTGCGGTCCGTCACGGCGACGGTCGTGCTGCCGAGACTGCCGATCTCATAAAGCAGCGTATCGTCGAGCGTACAGGCGGAGAGCGCCGTTCCCTGATCGAGCGCGTAGCGCCGGACGGTGCTGGTGAACGCGCCGTCGTCCTCGCCGAGCGTGACCACCGCGACATGCTTTCCGTCACGCTCGCAGACCGCGTCGAGCATGTAGTGGTTGGAGGAATTGAAGGTGAAGGCGCGGTCGCCGGACGCCGTGTAAACGGAGACCGAGGACTTGTAGCCGCTCTTGTCCGTCACCAGCGTGAGAAAGTCCGAAGAATTCAGCCGCGCCGAGACCACGCCGTTTCCGGTCTCGCCGCTCAGGTCGCGCACAAGGCCCTTTTCGCCGAGCAGGTACAGCGCCGTTCCGCCGACATCGTAGGCCACGGCGGTCTTGCCGCCGACGGCGAGCGCGGGGGCGGTGAAGCGTACCTCCCGCGAATAGACCTCCGTGCCGTCGTCCGCAAGGACGCTCAGGCGCGTGGCGGAAACGACGAGCAGGCGGTCGCCGAGAAGCGCGAAGCGGTTCGTACGGTCGTTGTCGTACGCGTAGGAATTCGCGTTGGCGGTATCCGCCTTATTATAATTCAGCGCGCGGCGCAGGCTGTCGAAATCGGAAAGGTCCAGATACGCCGCGGCCATCACCGCGAAAAGGACGACGAGAAGCGTCAGTCCCAGCACGGCGACACGGTGCAGCGTACCGTGCCGCTGCGGTGCGGCACGGCGACCCTGAAACTCCTCGCGCGTGAGCTTTTCCCTGTCAGTCATTGAGCCGTTCATCCTCATACCAAAGTCGCGTCATGTACAAGCCCCCCGGCGGCACCGTGGGGCCGGCGAGCGTGCGGTCGCCGGAATCGAGTATTTTCGGAATATCCTCCGCCGTGAGCTTCCCCTCGGCGGCGTAAAGCACCGTGCCGGTAATGGCCCGTACCATGTTATACAGGAAGCCGTCCGCGCAGACCTTCAGCTCCAGCAGGTCGCCGCTGCGCGTGACGCGGCAGTAATGCACCGTGCGGACGGTGGTTTTGGTCTCCGTGCCGACAGAACGCACGGCGCGGAAGTCGTGCGTCCCCTCAAAGGCGCGCGCCGCCGCGTCCATCACGGCCTCGTCAAGCTTCTTGGGATAAAAGTATGCGCGGTTGACATAAAACGGATTTTTGATGCGCGAATTATAAATGCGGTAGGTATATTCTTTTTTCAGGCACGAGCCAATGGCGTTGAAATCGTCCGGCATCTCCAGCGCCTCGCGCACGACGATGTCCTCCGGCGTATGCGTATTGACGGCGAAGGGCAGGCGGTCGATGGGAATGCGGGAATTCGTATGGAAGTTCGCAACATAGCGCTCGGCGTGAACGCCCGCATCCGTGCGGCCGACGCCGGTGAGCTTCACCCTCTCGCCGCAGACCATGGAAAGACCGCGCTGGAGCGTTTCCTGCACGCTCGCCTCGGTGCGCTGCATCTGCCAGCCGTGGTACGCCGTACCGTTGTACATCAATTTTAGCGCAATGTTTCGCATGATTCGTGTCCTTTTTATAAACTTCAGAAAAACTTTTTCAGCACCGCCATCGCCGCGCACAGCGCGGCGTAGAAGGCAAGCACCAGATAGTCGCGCGGCTCGTAGCGCAGAACATGGAGCTTCGTGCGTCCCTCGCCGCCGTGGTAGCAGCGGCACTCCATAGCGGTCGCCAGCTCGTCCGCGCGGCGGAACGCGCTGACGAACAGCGGCACGAGCAGCGGAATGAGCGCCTTGGCGCGCCGGAGCAGGCTGCCCGTTTCAAAGTCCGCGCCGCGGGCCCTCTGCGCGGACATGATCTTGTCCGTCTCCTCAATAAGCGTGGGGATAAAGCGCAGCGCGATGGACATCATCATCGCCAGCTCATGCACCGGCACGCCGATCCTCTTGAGCGGGTCAAGCAGGCTCTCCAGCCCGTCTGTCAGGTGGATCGGACTGGTGGTATAGGTCAGCAGGAACGTCCCCATGATGAGGAGCGTGATCCGCAGAAGCATGGCGACGGCGGTCGTCACGCCCTCGCGCGTGATGCGGAAGATCCAGAACTGCACAAGCGGCGTGCCGGGCGTGTAGAACAGGTTCAGCACGGCGGTAAACGCGATGATGAACAGCACCGGCTTCATGCCGCGAAAAAGCGCCCGCGCCCCCACGCCCGAAATGCGGACGGACACGATCAGCGTTGCGATGAGCAGCGCGTAGGCGATCACGCCCTTGGCGAGAAAGATCGCCATGATGTAAAGCACGGTAGCCAAGAGCTTCGTGCGCGGGTCGAGACGGTGCGCCAGCGAATCGCCGGGGAAATACTGGCCGAGGGTAATGTCCTTCAGCATGCCGCTCCCCCCCTTCGCGCCAGCAGCGCGGCCTTCAGCTCGGCCACGGTGTAAACGGCGGCGTCGATGTCCACTCCGCGTACGCGCAGCGCCATGGCGACGCGCGTGACCTGCGGCACATCAAGACCCGCCGCCACCAGCTCGTCCGCGCGGGCAAAGACCTCGCGCGGAGTCCCGGACATCAGCACGCGGCCGTCCGCGAGGACGGCGATGCGGTCCACATTCTGCGCGATCTCATCCATCGAGTGGCTGACGAGAACGACGGTGTTGCCGCGTTCCTTATGGTAGGCGCGGATATGCGCGAGCAGCTCCTCGCGCCCCTGCGGGTCAAGCCCCGCCGTCGGCTCGTCGAGTACCAGCACCTCCGGCTCCATGGCGATAACGCCCGCAATGGCGACGCGGCGCTTCTGCCCGCCGGAGAGCGCGAAGGGCGACTTCTGCAGCAGCCCCTCGTCCAGCCCCGCGAAGCGCGCGGCGGCGCGCACGCGGCGGTCGATCTCCTCTGCGGAAAGGCCCATGTTGCCCGGACCGAAGGCAATGTCCTTATAAACGGTCTCCTCAAACAGCTGGTACTCCGGATACTGGAACACCAGTCCCACGCGGAAGCGCACGGCGCGTATCTTCTTCGGGTCCGCCCAGATGTCCGCCCCGTCGAGCAGCACGCGGCCGTCCGTCGGTTTCAAAAGCCCGTTGAGGTGCTGAATGAGCGTGGACTTGCCGCTTCCCGTGTGGCCGATGAGGCCGAGAAATTCGCCGCGGCGAATGTCCAGCGACAGGTTTTCCACCGCGCTGCGGCGGAAGGGCGTTCCCTCGCCGTAGGTGTGGGTCAGGTTTTCGATGCGAATGATCTCGTCCAACTTGCTTGTCCTCTTTTTATCGGAATTGCGCGGCGAGCGCGTCGGCGCACTCGTCCACGGTCAGCGCCGTGAGCGGGAGATCGCAGCCCTCCTGCCGCAGCTCGTACAGCACCTCTACCGTGTCCGGCACGGTCAGGCCGATGGCCTTGAGTCTCTCGACCTGCGCGAACACCTCGCGCGGGGCGCCGTCCATGGCGACGCGGCCCTCGTTCATCACGACGACGCGGTCGGCATGCTCGGCTTCGTTCATATGATGCGTGATGAGGACGACGGTGATGCCCTCCTCGCGGTTGAGCCGCTCGACGGTCGAAATGACCTCGCGGCGGCCGACGGGGTCGAGCATGGCGGTCGCCTCGTCGAGTACGATGCACTGCGGGCGCATAGCCAGCACGCCCGCGATGGCGATGCGCTGCTTCTGCCCGCCGGAGAGCAGGTGCGGCGCGTGCTTCGCGAATTTCTCCATGCCCACGGTACGCAGCGCATCGTCCACGCGCCTGCGGATCTCGTCGCTCGGCACGCCGAGGTTTTCGGGCGCAAAGGCCACATCCTCCTCCACCACATTCGCCACGATCTGATTGTCGGGGTTCTGGAACACCATGCCCACGCGGCGGCGGATCTCCAGCAGCAGCTTCTCGTCCGCGGTGTCCATGCCCTCCACGTACGCCTTGCCGCCGGAGGGCAACAAAACGGCGTTGAATGTTTTGGCAAGGGTGGATTTCCCGCTTCCGTTGTGGCCGAGAACGACCACGAAGTTCCCCCGCTCGATGGCGAGCGTCACGCCGTTGAGCGCCAGCGTCGGCTGCTTGTTCTCCTCCCCCGCGGGGTAGGAATAAGTCAGGTTTTCCGTTTGCAGCATGGTTGACATAATTTTGTTCTTCCTTCGTTTATTCGCTCTGCCAGCGGCCCGTCGCGCCGCAGGGCAGCGCAAGGCCGGTCTCGGTGACGGGCAGGCCCAGCTCGTCCCATGTTACCCTGCCGCCGTACCTCTCCGCGACGAGCAGGTGGAGCATATAGCCGAGCACCGAGGGCGCAAGCCCCGTGGTATAGGAATTGATGATGACAAAAAGCGGCTTATCGGAAAGCACCTGCGCGCAAAGCTTCACGAACGGAAACAGGTTATCCTCCAGCTTCCACACCTCGCCGCCCGGCCCGCGGCCGTAGCTCGGCGGGTCCATGATGATGGCGTCGTAGGTCTTGCCGCGGCGGATCTCGCGCTCGACGAATTTCGCACAGTCGTCCACGATCCAGCGGATCGGCGCATCGGCAAGGCCGCTGGCCTTCGCGTTCTCCTTCGCCCATGCGACCATGCCCTTAGCGGCGTCCACATGGCAGACGCTCGCGCCGCTCTTGGCGCAGGCGACGCTCGCCGCGCCCGTGTAGGCAAACAGGTTCAGCACGCGGATGGGACGGCCCGCATTCTCAATAAGGCCGCGCGCAAAGTCCCAGTTGACCGCCTGCTCGGGGAACAGCCCCGTATGCTTGAAGTTCATGGGCTTGCATTGGAATGTCAGGTCGCGGTAGCGCATCTGCCACTGCTCCGGCAGCTTCTCCTTGTCCCAATGTCCGCCGCCGGTGGACGAGCGGTGGTAGCGCCCCTGCGCGTTTTTCCACCCGCGGTTCGTGTGCGGCGTCTCCCAGATGGCCTGCGGGTCGGGGCGCACAAGGATCTGCCGCCCCCAGCGCTCCAGCTTTTCGCCGCCGCCGCAGTCGAGCAGCTCATAATCTTCCCACTTGTCCGCGATCCACATAGGCTCTTCTCCCTCGGGGCGCAAAACGCCGCATATTAAATCAAGATATTATACTATAGTGTCCCGCCGTTCGTCAATCGAAAAAAGAGCCGTTGTCAACGGCTTTACAATATGTTAAACTTTTAAGAGGATCGGCGGCCGCCTCCGCGCCATGCGTTCCCCCGGGGAACTTTTTCCGCAGCGGCCCGTCTAATCCAATACCATTTCTTTTTGTGAGATGACCTTTATGAACAAGATCCTTCTGCATTCCTGCTGCGCCCCCTGCTCGGTCTACTGCGTGGACACCCTGCGTGCCGAGGGCGTCGAACCGGTCTCGCTGTGGTTCAACCCCAATATCCACCCGTGGACGGAATACGATATGCGCCGCTCCACCCTGCTCGAATACGGGGAAAAAGAACAGGTCGAGGTGCATATCTTAGAGGACTACGGTCTGCGCAGCTTCGTCCGCGCCGTCGCCGCCGACATCGACCGCCGCTGCGCGTACTGCTACGCGCTCCGCCTCGGCACGGCGGCGAAGTACGCCGCGGAACACGGCTACGGGGCGTTCACCTCGTCGCTCCTCATCTCGCCCTATCAGGACCACGAGCTTCTCAAGGCGGTCGGTGAGACGATGGCAAAGCGGTATGGCGTGGAATTTCTCTACCGCGACTTCCGCCCCGGCTTCCGCGCGGGGCAGGCCAAGGCCCGCGAGCTGGGTCTTTATCTGCAAAAATACTGCGGCTGTATTTTCTCGGAGGAGGACCGCTACGAAAAAAAGATCGGCAGGGCGCGTGCGCGCTTTGCCGAGGAGTAAGGAGACTGCAATGCAATATCTGTTGACAGCCCTCATCGGCTATTCTCTCGGCTGCTCGAACATGGCGTTCTATCTGGCCGCGCTCAAGGGCGTGGACCTGCGCGGCGGCGGCAGCGGCAACCCCGGCGCCTCCAATGCGCTTATCCTCATGGGCTGGCGCGCGGGCGTGCTGGTCGGCCTGCACGACATAGGCAAGGCCGTGGCGGCGGTGCTGCTCGCCGAATGGCTCTTTCCCGCCCTGCCGCTCGCCGGAGCGGTGGCGGGCGTGTGCTGCGTGATGGGCCACATGTTCCCGTTCTACCTGAGGTTCCGCGGCGGCAAGGGCTTCGCGTCCTATCTCGGCATGGCGCTGGCGCTCAACTGGAAATTCGCGCTGGTGATTCTCGCCGCCGTGGTGGTCATCACGCTGGTGACGGACTACATCGTTCTCGGCACGATGACGACCGTGGTGAGCTTCCCTCTCTACAGCGTCTGGACGGGGAGCTACCGCGCGGCGCTGCTGCTCTCGCTGCTCTCCGCCATCATCGTCTATAAGCACCGCATGAATCTGGTCCGCATCTGCCGCGGCACGGAGATCGGCCTGCGCAGCGCCCACCGCGGCGACCACCGCGTCGTAAAATAAAAACACTTCAAAGGAGGACAACACCATGAAAAGCACTAGGAAACGACTGCTCTGCTCCGCGCTCGCGGCTCTGCTGCTCCTCGCCCTGCCGGTACCGGCGGACGCGGCGCAGATCACCGGCTACTACTGCAATACGGACATTGTCGCCTATGTCAGCGGCGCGCCCATTCGCTCGTACAACATCAACGGCTGGACGGGCATCGTAGCCGAGGACCTTGTAAAATACGGCTTTGACGTCGTCTACGACAACGACGCGCGCCACCTTTCCGTCATCTGGGCCGACCGTCCCGTCACGGCGGACTATGTTCCCGCCGTCAACACGAAGCCCATCGGCTCCCGCGCGGGGAACATCTACAAAACGGACATCACCGTTTCGCTGGAAAGCTGGAGCGACCGGATGTATGCGAATACCTCGCCCCGCTTCTCCAAGCCCGTGAGCGGCTGGAACATCGGCGGGCAGACCATCCTTCTGATCGACGAGCTTCTCGTTTTCGGCAGCGTGGTGTGGGACGCGCAGGCGCGCACCATCTCCTTCACCCGCACGGCCTCGTGGAACTTTATGGCGCCGGACAGCGGGGACGCAGATGTTTCCGCCCCCATCGACTCCTTCCGCGTCGCCGCCGTGAACAACGGCATGGGCTTCACCTTCTATGGCGAGAACCTCGCCTATCTTGACCATGTCGGCATCGGCGGCTCCAAGGAGTGCGGGCTGCGCTTCAGCTTCTCCGTCTACGGGCGCATTCTTGCGAGCGCGGGCGCAATGCTCGACAAGCTGCCCGGCTGGGTCAGCGACGGAAAGGGAGATTACCTCCGCGATGCGTCGAGCGGCGATATACTGCTCGACGGGGAAGCCGTCAGCAAGTATTTCACCTTTACGGTAAACGGCGCGCCCGTCGCCGTACGCAGCGCGGTCGGCGGCGGCGGAAACAACCACAGGGACTATGCCTTCCTCCTCGACTGCGACCTGCCGTGGACCGACATTCAGGAGGTCGTCGTCACCTGCGGCATGAACGCCGCGGCGCAGGCTCCCGCGCAGCCCTGACCGAGAAAGAAACGAAAGCGAAGGAGAGGCCATCATGAAACGACTGTTATCCGTCCTGCTCGCGGCTCTGCTGCTCCTCGCCCTTGCAGGCTGTGCGGCAAAGCCTGCCGAGCCGGAGACCACGGACGACTACCTCACGGACGAGGACGTGCCGCTGAACGAGCGTGCGCTCGCGCTCGCCGTGCCGGACTTCCTCGACGCGCAGCAGCAGCTGCTCTACCGGCAGACCGCCGCGCTCTACGACGCCATGTTCGGCGGCGAGACGCTGGCGATCGACATGGATTTTCCCGCGCCGGACCGCGACGGTTCGCCGGTCTACACGGTCGGGTATACGCCGGACGGCTCCGACCACCGCTATATTCTCTCCGAGAGCCGCTACCGGAGCTGGGCAGATTTTGACCGCGTGGTCCACGGTGTGTTCACCGACCGCCTCTGGACAGATCTTAACGATACGGGGCTTGGCGATCACTCCTCCCTCTACATCGAGCATGACGGGCAGCTCTATATCCTCGACTGCTCCTACGGCGACCAGTATTATAACCCTGTCTTCCCCGACGAATTTGTGCTTGTCGAGCAAACGGACGAGCGCATCGAATTCACGGTGACGGCGCACTACTCCTACCCCTACCCGCGAGAGGGGGAGAGCTATGAGGAGCGCGACGAGCGGTTGGAAACAAGCTATGAGTTCACGCTCACCTTCCCCATCGTCATGCTCCGCACGGACGCGGGCTGGCGCTTTGATGTGTTCTGCACCGGCGTCGGCGCCGAGATGCACTGTCCCGACGCCGTATTTGAGGGCATCACGGAGGTTGATTTCTACGCCGATGCCTACGGCGTCGGCGCGTGAGCGCCATGGAATATCCCAACACAGAAGAGAGGTCACCGCATGAACGCATACGATTATGATGTGACGGCGCTGGGCGAGCTGCTGGTCGATTTCACGGAGAGCGGCTCGAGCGCACAGGGAAACCCCGTGCTGGAGGCCAACCCCGGCGGCGCGCCCTGCAATGTACTCGCAATGCTCGCGCGGCTCGGACGGCGCACGGCGTTTCTTGGCAAGGTCGGAAACGACGCTTTCGGCGCGCTGCTGCGCGGCCGCGCGGCGGCGGCCGGCATCGATGTGTCCGCCCTTCGGACCGACGACGCCGTCCCCACAACGCTTGCCTTTGTCCACACGCAGCCGGATGGCGAGCGCGACTTCACCTTTTACCGCGCCCCCGGCGCGGATGTGATGCTCCGTGCGGACGAGCTGGACCGCGAAATGCTTCAACGCTCGTGCATTTTCCACTTCGGCACGCTCTCCATGACCGCCGAGCCCGCGCGCGGCGCGACGCAGGCTGCCATCGCCTGCGCGAAGGGCAGCGGCCGTCTGCTCTCCTTCGACCCCAACCTGCGCCTGCCGCTGTGGGCTTCCGCCGTACAGGCGCGCGGCGCGATGGAGTATGGGCTGGCACAGTGCGATATTCTGAAGATCTCCGACGACGAGCTGGCGTTCCTCACCGGCGAGACCGACGCGGGCAAGGCCGTGGCGCAGCTGCGCGGGCGGTATCCTCTCCCGCTCGTGTTCGTCACGATGGGGCGCGGCGGCAGCCGCGCGTATTTCCGCGGAAATACGGTATTCGCCCCCGCGTTCCTCACCCCGCGCACGGTGGACGCCACCGGCGCGGGCGACACCTTCCTCGGCTGTGCCCTGCATTTCGTCCTGCAATACGGCATGGACGGACTGAACGACGCGCGGCTCGCCGAGCTGCTCCGCTTTGCCAACGCGGCCGCTTCGCTCATCACGACGCGGCGCGGCGCGCTCAGCGTGATGCCGACGCCGGAGGAGATCGCGGCGCTTCTGCGGACGCGGGCCTGAGCCGATCCGCAAAATTTGTCGAACGGTTCTTGTTTTTGTTTCGTTGAAACAAAGTCCTGATTATGATATATTAGTCAAGGACTTTTGTTTTACTCTTCGGATTTTCCGAAGAACAGGTCTGAGAGGGGAATGCAGTCAATGACGCAGCGCAAGACGATTTTGCTGGCAGACGCCGGTGAAGAGTTCCGTGCCATGCTGCGGGACGAAATAGAAAAAACAGGCGAGTTCTCCGTCGTGCCTGCCAAAGACGGAAACGAAGTCCTTGATCTGGTGCAGACGCACCGCATCGACATTCTGATCATGGACGCCGTCCTGCCCGGCATTGACGGGCTGACGGCCCTGCGCCGCCTGACGGAACGGGAAAGCACGCCGCCAACGATCATGATCTCCGCTTTCATCTCCGATCCTGTGCTCTCGGAGGCTGCCGAGCTTGGCGTCGCCTATTTTCTGCCCAAGCCCTTTGAAGTCGGCGCTCTGCTCGATAAGGTCCGCGGACTGTCGCCGCACACACAAAGGTCCGAGCAGCGCTCCTCAGCCGCCCTTGTGACCTCCATGCTCCGTGAGATCGGCATGCCCGCTAGTCTCAAGGGCTATCCTTATGTGCGGGAGGCCATCCTGCTCGCCATGCAGGATCCCTCGCTCCTTCATGCGGTGACCAAAGTTCTGTATCCGAGCGTCGCCAAGCGCCACAGAACAACCGCCTCCTGCGTGGAGCGTTCCATTCGCCACGCTATTGAGGAGGCGTGGAACCGTGGCGATCCCGAAACGCTGCAGACCTATTTCGGCAGCCAGATCGACAGCGCGAAGCGGAAGCCCACCAACGGCGAGTTTATCGCCGCCATCACCGACCTGCTGACTCTGGAGGAGCCGTGCTGAAACAAAGAAATAAAATGCCGGAAGCAAACGCTTCCGGCATTTTCCATTTTGAATGGGAATATTTATTCGATGAGTCCGCTTTCCTTCAGCAGGATCTCAAGATCGGTGTCCTTGACCTTTTTCAGGACCAGCTTGAGCATTTCCTTCTCCTTGAAGGACAGAGGCGCCTCGCTGACAGGCTTCTTGTCGATGGCGTAGTAGCAGGCACGCAGCAGCTCCCGCACATCATACTTACTGCCCCAGACCTCCGGCACGCCGCGGTCGATGTCCAGCAGGGTGTAGACCGACTCCATACCGGTACGCATGGAATA
>CAKTEZ010000019.1 GCA_934553255.1 uncultured Oscillospiraceae bacterium | reverse complement strand
ACTGCGACGGCAAGCTGCTCGAGCTTCGAGCCGGTCTGCCAGAGTGCGCAGTAGATCTCCGTGCATTTTTTGAATTTCGCGAACAGGGCCTGCGCCTTGGCCTCGTCGCCGTAGACCTTCCACAGCCCCGCGCATTTGAACCCGTTCGCGCGGTGGTCGATAAAGCCCTTGACATCCTCCGGTGGGTAGCTGAGGAACAGGCCGACCTCGTGCGGAAATTCGCCGCTCTCGCGAAAGCGGCGGATGAGCCGCGCTACGCAGCGGGCGCAGCCCGCATCGGCATAGCCCGCGTCCCGCAGGATCTCGGCGGCCAGCGTGTCCTGCAGATCGTGCCGCAGTCCAGCAGGGCGGTAGAGGTAGAGCAGCGCCTGCCCTTCCAAGAAGCGGATGGGCAGCAGACACAGGCCCTTCGGCACCAGAAGACGGTTCAGGCGGCGGATGTCTGCGAGCAGAGCGTCGCGGTCCTCGCACGGGCAGGGGAAAAGACTGCCGGTCTTGATGCCCGCGAGCGTGGGCGCACCCTGTCGGATCAAAAGCTCCTCTGACATTTCCGTTCCCTCCTTTTCCGTAGTATGTCCCATCGTGCTTGTTTTATATGAGTTAAAGCTATCTAACTCGTAGGGAAAAGAAAAAGATGGTATGGCGATTGGCTGCAGCAGTTAGTACCGTATTGAGTTAGATTACCTTAACTAAAAAGAGGATACCATACTTTTTTTCGTTTGGCAAGAGAAATTTTTGAAAAAGTTGGAGGCGCTTGCGCCATCTTGACAATCCGCGGGAGCGACAGTACAATGAAACCATAGAAAATGGCTTCTGGGGGAGGACGGAACGATGGCGCATTCCATTGATTTTGAACGGATCAAGGCGCTGCGCGCCACGCTGCACGCGTGCGCGGAGGTGTCGGGACAGGAGGTCGTGACGAAGCGGACGCTGCAGGAGTTCCTGCGCGCGAACACCACATTGGAGCTGCGGGAATGCGGCGCGGGCTTCTACGCCGCGCACCGCGAGCCGGACGCGACGCGCCCCGCCATCGCCCTGCGCGCGGACTATGACGCGCTCGCGACGCCGGAGGGCGGCGCGTCGCACCTGTGCGGACACGACGGCCACGCCGCCGCACTCTGCGCGGCGGCGCTCATGCTTGAGGGCGAGACGGTCGGACGGAGCGTGTTCCTGCTCTTTCAGCCCGCGGAAGAGACCGGCGAGGGCGCCGCACCCTGCTGTGCGCTGTTCGCGCAGGAGAAGGTCGGCGAGGTGTACGGCGCGCACAATCTGCCGATGTGGCCGCTCGGCCTTGTACTTACACGCCCGTCCACCTTTGCCTGCGCCTCGCGCGGCGTGACGCTGCGGCTCGTGGGCAAGCCCGCGCACGCCGCCTATCCGGAGACGGGAATATCGCCCGCGCCCGCGGTGGGCCGCCTGCTCTGCGCGCTCGACGAGCTGGCCGCTCCGGAGCGCTACCGCGGCATGACGCTCTGCACGGTCATCGGCGTGCAGATGGGCGAGAAGGCCTTCGGCGCGGCGGCGGAGGCGGCGGAGCTGTGGCTGACGCTGCGCGGCGAGTTCGACGAGGATCTGGAGGCGCTCCACCATGCGGTGTCGGAGCGCGCTGCGGCGCTGGCGGCGCAGGATGGCCTTGCCTTTTTCGAAACGGTGCAGGATGTGTTCCCCGCGACGGTGAACGACGCGGCCTGCGCGGAAAAGGTCCTGCGCCTGTGCGGGGGACAGCTGCTGGAAAAGCCCATGCGCTGGAGCGAGGATTTTGGCCACTACCTGCACCATTGCAAGGGCGCGTTCTTCGGCGTCGGCGCGGGCGAGACGCACCCGCAGATCCACACCGAGCATTACGAATATCCCGACGCGCTGCTCCGCCCGACGGCGGAGGCGTTCTGGAAGCTGATCGTCGGCTGACGATACCGAAAAACGCACCCGCCGCGGCTGTATATGCCGCGGCGGGTGCGCGCATACTATCCTCGATTTTTTGAGGAGGTATCGCCATGTCTGAAATGTTTTGCTTTCAGTGTCAGCAGACCGCGGGCGGCAGCGGCTGCGTCCGCACGGGCGTCTGCGGCAAGCAGCCGGAGACGGCCCGTTTGCAGGATGCGCTGGTCTGCGCGCTGATCCGGCTCGCGGAGGTCTGCGAGGAAAAAGGAGAGCGTTCGCAGGAGGTCACGCGGCTATTCACAGACGGCCTGTTCACCACGCTCACAAACGTGAACTTCGACGATGAGGCCATCCGCGCTTTCACGCGGCGGGTCGGGGACGAGCTGCGCGGACGCGGGCAGAGTGTTCCGGAGGAGACGGAATGGCTCTGGCGCGGGGCGACGGACATCGTGTCGCTCCGCTCCACGCTGCTCTTCGGACTCAAGGGCATGGCGGCCTATGCACACCATGCCATGAGCCTCGGCTATGAGGACGAGGAGGTGAGCGCGTGGTTCTATCACGGCCTTGCCGCGCTCGCGCGCGAACACAGCGTGGAGGAGTGGCTGGCGCTGCTGATGGAGTTCGGCAGGGTGAACTTCAAGTGCATGGCGCTGCTTGACCGCGCGAACACAGATACCTTCGGCGACCCCGTACCCACGCGCGTCCACACGGATGTCAAAAAAGGGCCGTTCATCGTCGTGTCCGGTCACGATCTGGAGGATCTGCACCAGCTTCTGGAGCAGACGGCGGGGAAGGGCGTCAACATTTACACCCACTGCGAAATGCTGCCCGCGCACGGCTATCCGGAACTGAACAAATACCCGCATCTTGCCGGAAACTTCGGCACGGCATGGCAGAACCAGCAGAAGGAGTTTGCGGATATTCCGGCGCCCATCCTCTTTACGACCAACTGCCTGATGCCGCCGCGCGAGAGCTATGCCGACCGCGTGTACACGACCTCGGTGGTCGGCTACAGAGGACTGCGGCACATCGCGGCGGACGAAAACGGCCGCAAGGACTTTTCGCCCATCCTCGAGCAGGCGCTCGCCCTCGGCGGCTACGAGACGGACCGGAGCATGAGCGGCATCAACGGCGGCCATATGCTCACGACGGGCTTTGCCCACGCCGCGGTACTCAGCCGCGCGCCGCAGCTCGTCGAGGCCATCAAAAGCGGCGCGGTGAAGCATATTTTTCTGGTCGGCGGCTGCGACGGCGCGCACCCGGGGCGCAATTACTACACGGAATTTGTCAAGCGCGCGCCGATGGATTCCCTTATTCTCACGCTCGCCTGCGGCAAATTCCGCTTCAACGATCTGGACCTCGGCGAGATCGAAGGCGTTCCGCGCATCCTCGACGTCGGCCAGTGCAACGACGCCTACAGCGCCGTGCAAATCGCGCTGGCGCTGGCGGAGGCCTTCGGCTGCGGCGTCAATGACCTGCCGCTGACGCTGGTGCTGACATGGTATGAGCAAAAGGCGGTGTGCATTCTGCTCACGCTGCTCTCGCTCGGCATCAAGAACATCTGCCTGGGTCCCACGCTGCCCGCGTTTCTTTCGGAGACGGTGGCGAAGGTGCTGGTGGACGCCTACGGCCTTCAGCCCATCACCGCGCCGCAGCAGGACCTCGACGCCATTCTGCACCGCGGCTGAGGCGGAGTGCGGAGAAATTCGGCGGAATTCTCTTTTTTGTGCAGGAAAGCACTTGATTTTAGCGCGGGAAAGTGCTAAAGTGTCGGCAGCACAAAAGGGGGAGAGCTGTATGCAGAAGCTGAGCAGAAGAAATGAACGCTTTACCGATTCCGTGATCCGCCGGATGACGCGCGTCAGTTTGGACTGCGGGGCGATCAACCTCGCGCAGGGTTATCCGGACTTCGACCCGCCCAAGGCGATGACCGAGCGGTTGGAGGAGGTCAGCAGGCTTGGCCCGCACCAGTATCCGGTCACGATGGGCGCGCCGAACTTCCGTCAGGCGCTCTCGCGCAAGTGCGAGCGCTTTATGGGCATGAAGTACGATCCGGAGACCGAAATGGTCGTGACCATCGGCTCGACCGAGGCGATGGTGGACACCATCTTTGCACTCACCGACCCGGGAGACCGGATCGTGATGTTCTCCCCGTATTTTGAGAACTACCGCGCCCAGACCATCATGGCGGGCTGCGAGCCGGTATTTATCCCGCTCGCGCCGCCGCAGTTCACCTTTGACCCCGAGGTGCTGGAGGATGCGTTCCGGCAGCACCCCAAGGCGATCCTGATCTGCAATCCATCGAACCCGAGCGGCAAGGTGTTCACCTATGACGAGCTGAAGCTTATCGCGGATCTCTGCATTCGATACGATGTCTATGCCATTATGGACGAGGTGTATGAGCATATCGTCTACGAAGGACACAAGCATACCTACATGAGTACGCTTCCGGGGATGCGTGAGCGCACGGTCTGCTGCTCGAGCCTGTCCAAGACCTACTCCGTTACCGGCTGGCGTCTGGGCTACGCCCTCGCGCCGCAGCCCATCATGGACCGCATCAAGCAGTACCACGATTTTGACACCGTCGGCGCGCCCTCTCCGCTGATGGAGGCGGCGATCGCGGGACTGGAGCTTCCCATGAGCTATTATGAGGAGTTCGGCGCGCACTACGCGCACATGAAGGCGCTGTTCACCGGCGGCATGAAGCGGCTCGGCATTCCGTTCACCGACCCGCAGGGGACTTATTTCGTGCTGGCGGATATTTCCCCCTACCTCAAAAAGGGACAGAGCGACACGGATTTCTGCGTGGAAATGGCGCAGAAGCTTGGCGTGGCGGGCGTGCCGGGCAGCTCGTTCTTCGACGAGGATGTGAACCACACCATTCGCCTGCACTTCGCCAAGACGGACGAAACGCTCAACGCGGCACTCGACCGCCTGAGCGGTCTGAAGAAGCTTGCACGCTGAAAGGACCCGCGCGGACAGACGCGGAAAACGGCATAAGGAAAACAGGCTCTGCGGCAGAGCCTGTTTTTTTTAAGCCACCGAACATAGGGCGGACGCCGGACTATTCCTCCCGCGCGAGTACGGCGAGGAGCAGCCAGAGGAATACGCTCGTGATGCAGGTAGCGACGGAGAAGAACGCCATCACCGCATAGCATACGAGCGCCGCGCCGACGACCGCACAGCGGTCGCTCTCCGCGTTTCGGTACGCTCGCCAAAGGGCGAGGGCAGGCAGCGCGAGAAACGCGAGCAGCGCCGGTATGCCCTGATCGACGAGGACGCCAAGGTACTCGTTGTGCGCGCTCGTGATGGCGACATGAATGGTCTCGCCGCCGCGATACCAGTAGAACGGCTCAACATCGCGCAGGTACAGCGTGCCGCAGCCGCCGCCGAGCAGCGGCCGCTCTGCCGCGAGCGGCAGCAGGGCGCGCCAGATGGCGAGCCGTCCCGAGCCGAAGGCGGCGTCGCCCTCGCCGTGGAGCAGGGCGCACAGCTCTGCGAGGGTTTGATTTTCCCCGCCGTAGGTCCATGCGAACAGGAACGCCGCCGCGACGAGCAGCGCCGCGAGCGCCCATGTTGCTCCCCTCCGCTGCGGGAACAGCAGCGGCAGGCACAGCACGGCGGAGACGGCGAGACCGAGCAGCGCGGCGGCGACGCGAAGCTGGGCGAGCGTCCACAGCGTCAGCACAAGCGGCAGCGCCAGCCATTTGGACCACCCGCGCACGAGCGCCGCCGCCATCGCAGCGGAGCAGAGGGCGAGGAGAAAGGCGGTGAAGTCGACATTGCCCGCCGTTCCGGCGTAGAAGCCCGTATAGGCAAGGTCGCCGTCAAAATAATTCAGCCCCGCGGGGTAGAGCCACAGCGGGTTTCGCCCCGTGAGCTGGAGCAGCACCAGCACATCGCACAGCGCGGCGCTGCCCGCTGCGGCGTAAAGCAGCCGCCGGTCGGCGCGCAGATGCCGCGCGAGAAGCAGAAAGCAGGCGGTATAGAGCGCGACGGTCAGCAGGCCGTCCCTCCGCGTCCCGCCGAGAAGGACCGCCGCGCCATAGGGCGAAAGCAGCGCGCCGAGCGCGGTCAGCGCGAGGTAGGCGAGCGCGGCGAGACGCATCGGCTCGCGCCAGCGGACCTCCCGCCAGGCGCCGAGCGCTGTCATCGTGAGAACATAGCCGAGCGAGAGCAGCAAAAAGGCGTGGAACTTGCCCTCCATCATGCGCGCGTAGCCGCCGAGGGGCAGGAAGAGGGCGTAGACCGTGAGCAGGCAGACGGCATAGAGATAGGAAATGCGCGCGGGAAGCGTCATGGCGCGCCCCTCCTTTCGGAAAATTTTCTTTAGTATAATTTTTGGGGAACTTTTTGTCAATTTCTTCCGTCTTAAAGAATAGCTACTTGACATAATATAGTCAGATTTTGTAAAATAGAGAAAAACAATCAAAGGAGGGCAAGTTCATGGAGGGCCGTCGTGTCAATCGCACCGCGCCGAAGCGCAACCCGCTCTATGTGATGTTCCTGTGTCTGGTCGCGGCGGTGTTCGTGCTGCTGATCGTGGTAATCGTGTTGGGCGCAAAGCTCGGCGCAACGCAGAAGGCGCTCAAGGCTGCCGAAACGCAGATCGAAGAATTGCAGAAAAAGGCGGAGCAGGCGGCGAAGCCGGACGAAAAAAAGGGGGAAACGCCCGAGCCGGGCGAGAAGCTCCCGGGTGAGGACACCCCCGCCATCGACCCGAGCCAGAACACGCCGACGGTCGACCCAACCGAGCCGAAGAAGGTCACGGTCGGCTGGCTGGACCTCACGGGGCACAATGAGGTGAGCGTCCTGCCGGAGAAGGTGTTCAGCGAGTATGCGACGTATTATACGACGGCTGGTGTGAACCTTCGCGGCGGCCCGAGTACGAGCCACGGCAAGATCCAGCTGGTCGATAAGGGAACCAAGGTCAAGGCCGCGGCGAAGGACGGAAATTGGACCTTTGTATCCGTTGGCAATAAGTTTGGCTGGATCAGCTCGGACTATCTTTCCGCCAATCCGCCCGCCGAGGCGACCTCCGGCAGTCTGAAGAGGAACTGAATTTTGACGGTGAAAAAGCGTTCCGCTCTCGCGGAACGCTTTTTTTGTCAGACCCTGCCGCAGTCGCCCTTGCTGCTCAGCGAGCAGGAGGACTGGAAGCCGCAGGCATTGCACTTGTTTTCCGAATCGCGGGCGACCGTACTGCCGAGAAAGGCGAGCGCCGCGTCCTCCGGCGCGCCGGAGAAGGTGGGGAAGAGCATGATGCCCTCGCGGGCGGTCTCCAGCCGTTCCTCGCCCGGCAGCGGGCCGCACAGCAGGGCGTCCACGCCGTACTGCTCAAGCTGCGCGACGGCGGCAGAGACGCCGTCCCCCTCGCATGGGACGAAGTAGCGGCGGACGATAGCGCCGTGGTCGTCTTCAAAAAACTGGAAGCCCTCGCTGTCAGCGAGCGAGACGGCGACAAGACCGTTTTTCACGGGAATGGCGATACGCATATGCGATTTCCTCCTTATCGGTTGAACCGCTCGGCGGTGAGAATGCAGCGCAGAACATCGTCGAGCGTGTTGGCATAGTCGGTGCGGCTGCGGGACTTCGCCTTGGCGCGCGGGACGGCGAGGCGGTTGATGCTGAAAATGGCGCTCACGCCCGCGTCATACGCGCCGTAGGCATCGTCCGCCACATCGCCGACGAGAGCGAAGACCGGCACGCCGCGCGCCCTTGCACGGCGCGCAACGCCGCCCACGACCTTGCCGCGGGTGCTTTGCGCGTCGATGCGGCCCTCGCCGGTAAACACGGCGTCCGCGCCGTCGAGCAGCGCATCGAAGCCCACCACATCGAGTACGACCTCGATACCGCGGCGCAGCTCCGCGCCCAACAGGGCGACGCAGCCCGCGCCGAAGGCGCCTGCCGCGCCCGCGCCGGAAAGCTGCGCGACCTGCGCGCCCAACTCACGCGAAAAGGTCTCGTCCAGCGCGCGGAGCTGACGGTCGAGCAGGGAAACGGCGGCCTCGTCCGCGCCCTTCTGCGGAGCGTAGACAAACGCCGCGCCCGCGGGTCCGTGCATGGGATTGTCGATGTCGCACATGGCGATCAGTTCGATGCCGGAAAGCCGCCTTTGCGCGGCGGAAACATCAATGTGCGCGATGCGGTCGAGCGCTGCGCCGACGGGGACGAACTCCCGCCCCGCTGCGTCCGTGAAGCGGACGCCCAGCGCGGCGGCGCAGCCGCAGCCGCCGTCGTTCGTGGCGCTGCCGCCGAGTCCCAGTACGATGCGCCGCGCCCCGCGGTCCGCCGCGTGGGCAATGAGCTGCCCCACGCCGTAAGTTGTGGTCACGCAGGGGTCCTTGCGTCCGGCGACGAGCGGCAGGCCCGCTGCCGCCGCCATTTCGATGACTGCCGTGCCGTCCGGAAGTTGACCGTAGGCGGCGGAGATCGGTTCGCCATAGGGGTTTTGAACGCCATCCACGGTGACGCGCTCGCCGCCGCAGGAGTCGAGAAAGCAGTCCACCGTTCCCTCACCGCCGTCCGCCACGCTCAACGCGCGGACCTCACAGGCGGGAAAGAAGCGGGGGATATGCTCGCGCGCGATGGCGCAGATGTCCCGACTCGGCAGCGAGCCTTTGAACGAGTCGGAGATCACGATGCATTTTTTCATGCCGTTGCCTCCTGCGCTTGCATTTTCTATAGTATACGCAAGCAGGGCGCAGGTTTCAAGACTTTTTCGCCGCGGCAGCGGCGGGAAACGAAATGTATTCAGCAGAATAGACAAAACAAAAACGCGAAAATCGTACAAATTTGCAAAAGCTGCATCTTGACTTTAAAGCTTTAAATGGATATACTGCGAACATCAAATGAGTTTGCCCTCTGCGGCGGACAGAAAGGAGACCCGTAATGCTGCACATTAGGAAGGACAGCTATTATTCCTACTTTATTGCGTCCCGCTTTGCGGGCCGCCGCTTTAGCGCGCCTTTCCGATACCGTCCTTGAGAGGAAAACCTGATTTGCAAAGCCTGTAAGCTGTAAGCAAAGCGGTTTCGTCCGAAGGACGGAGCCGTTTTTTTGAGGAATGAAGAAAAGGAGAAACTACTATGAAAAAGAAACTGCTTGCCATGCTGCTCTCCGCAGCCATGTGTCTCAGCCTTGCCGCCTGCGGACAGAAGGCGGACGCCCCCAGCACTCCGGACGCCACGGAACCGGGCGGAGACGCCGCGACCTACACCGTCGGCATCTGCCAGCTTGTCCAGCACGACGCGCTGGACGCCGCGACCAAGGGCTTCATTGACGCGCTGAACGAGGCGCTGCCCGGTCAGGTCAAGTTCGAGGAAAAGAACGCCTCCGGCGATTCCAACAACTGCGCCACCATCGTCAACGGCTTCGTCTCCGAGGGCGTGGATCTCATCATGGCGAACGCCACAGCGGCGCTGACCGCCGCGGCCTCCGCTACGAGCGACATTCCCATTCTCGGCACCTCCATCACGGCCTACGGCGTGGCGCTGGATATTGACGACTTCTCCGGCACCGTCGGCGGCAACATCTCCGGCACGAGCGATCTTGCCGACCTGAGCAAGCAGGCGGACATGATCACCGAATGGTTCCCCGAGACGCAGAAGGTCGGTCTGCTGTTCTGCTCCGGCGAGCCCAACTCCCGCTACCAGATCGAGGAGGTCGCCAAGAACCTGTCTGCCAAGGGCATTGAGACCAAGGAATTTGCCTTCACCGACACCAACGATGTCTCATCCGTCACGCAGGCTGCCTGCGACTGGTCCGATGTGATCTATGTTCCCACCGATAATGTCGCCGCCTCCAACACCGAGGCGATCGCCAACATCACCGTTCCCTCCAAGACGCCCGTTATCGCCGGTGAGGAGGGCATTTGCAAGGGCTGCGGCGTGGCTACCCTGTCCATCAGCTACTACGACCTCGGCGTGACCACCGGTAAGATGGCCGCCAAGATCCTGACCGGCGAGTCCGACATCTCCGCCATGCCCGTTGAATTCACCACCGCGACGCCGAAGTACAACGCCGCCATGTGCGAGGCGCTCGGCATCACCCCGCAGGAGGGCTACTCTGCCATCGAGGAGTAAGCGAACGGGAGAGGGGCGCAGCCCCTCTCCTATAACGAAGTGTTTGGAGGAAAAGAACGATGAGTTTCCTGACATCTCTGCTCAACGCGCTGCCTGGTGCGGTGGCTCAAGGCCTGATCTGGGGCATCATGGCGATCGGCGTTTACATCACCTACCGCATTCTTGATGTCGCCGACCTGACCGTGGACGGTTCGCTCGCCACCGGCGGCGCGGTCTGCGTCATGCTGCTGCGCGGGGGTGTCGGCCCATGGCTGGCACTTTTGTGCGCGGTGCTGGCAGGTATGCTGGCGGGTCTTGTTACGGGCCTTTTTCACACAAAGTGCGGCATCCCCGCGATCCTTGCCGGTATCCTCACGCAGCTGGCGCTCTACTCCGTCAACCTGCGTATCATGGCAAGCAAGGCAAACCAGGCGGTCAGCGTGGATAAGTACGATCTGCTGGTGTCTCAGCGCTATGTCCGCACCTTCGCGCCTGTGGGAGAGATGATGAGCAAAAATCCGCTCCCGCTGATGCTGCTCCTTACCGCCGCGGTGATCGGGGCGCTCTACTGGTTTTTCGGCACGGAGAAGGGCTGCTCCATCCGCGCGACCGGCGCAAATCAGCACATGGCGCGCGCGCAGGGCATTGACACGAACGCCAATGTTGTGCTTGGCCTGATGCTCTCCAACGGTCTGGTCGCCCTTTCCGGCGCGCTGCTCGCTCAATACCAGGGCTCAAGCGATGTGAATATGGGCCGCGGCGCCATCGTCATCGGTCTTGCCGCCGTCATCATCGGCGAAGTCGTCTTCGGAAAGGTGTTTATCAACTTCGGACTCAAGCTTTTCGCCGTTTCCATCGGCGCGATCGTTTACTACATCGTGCTGCAGATCGTGCTGCAGCTCGGCCTGAACACCAACGACCTCAAGCTCGTCACGGCGCTCATCGTGGCGCTGTTCCTCGCCCTTCCGAACTGGAAGAGCAGACTGTTCCGCGCCAAGGCGGAGAAGGGAGGCGCGCGCCATGCTTGAATTGAAAAATGTCTGCAAGACCTTCAACGCGGGTACGGTCAACGCCAAGACTGCCCTCAACGACCTCTGCCTGACGCTCAACGACGGCGATTTTGTCACCGTTATCGGCGGCAACGGCGCGGGCAAGTCCACCATGCTCAACGCCATCGCGGGCGTGTTTCCGGTGGACTCCGGCTCCATCATCCTTGACGGGCAGGACATCACCAAACTCCCCGAGCATAGGCGCGCCGCGCTGCTCGGCCGTGTATTTCAGGACCCCATGATGGGGACCGCCCCGACCATGATGATCGAGGAGAACCTTGCCCTCGCCGCCCGCCGCGGGCAGCGCCGCGGTCTCAAATGGGGCATCACGGCGCTCGAACGCGCGGACTATAAGGAGCTGCTGCGGACCCTCGACCTCGGTCTGGAGGAACGCCTGACGAGCAAGGTGGGGCTTCTTTCCGGCGGACAGCGGCAGGCGCTGACGCTGCTGATGGCGGCGCTCAAGCAGCCCAAGCTGCTGCTGCTCGACGAACACACCGCCGCGCTTGACCCCAAGACCGCGGCAAAGGTGCTGGAGCTGTCGGACCAGATCGTACAGGAGAACCATCTGACGACGCTCATGATCACCCACAACATGAAGGACGCCATCGCGCACGGCAACCGTCTTATCATGATGGACGCGGGCCGCGTGGTGGTGGACATCGCGGGCGAGGAGAAGAAAAAGCTGACCGTTTCCGACCTGCTTGCGCTGTTCTCCCGCGCGAGCGGTTCGAGCGAAGCAAACGACAAGCTGCTGCTTTCCTGAGCTTCTTTCTCATTGCAAAAAAACCAATACCCTGTTACAATACCATTGGCCGCGGGTCAGCCTCCCCGCAGCCGATGGTATTGTTTTCCGTCCGGCGGAAAACGGCGAAAGGCAGGAGAGAAAATGAACGGCATTCAGGTGAAAGACCTTGTCAAGACCTATACGACGCAAAGTACCGATATTATCCTCAACGGCGCGAAGCGCCCCTCGACCACGCGCACCGTACTCCACGGCGCAACGGTGGATTTCCCCGCGGGAAAGCTTACGGCGATCCTGGGGCGCAGCGGCTGCGGCAAGAGTACGCTTTTGCGGCTCATCGACGGCACGAAGGACGCACCGGATTCCGGTGAGATCGTGATGCCGGAGGGCTGGCGCTGCGCGCTGCTCTCGCCCGATCCTTATGTGATCACATGGACCTCGGTGGAGCGCAATGTCGCCATGGCGGCGGGCGCGGGACGCACGCCGGAGGAGCGGCTGGAGCTGGCGAGGAAACTCGTACGGCTCGTGCGGCTGGAGGACTACGCCGACATGACGCCCGTGGAGTTGTCCACCGGTATGCGCCAGCGGCTCGGGCTTGCCCGCGTGCTGGCGAGTCAGGCGCAGGTGCTGCTGATGGACGAGCCGTTCGCTTCGCTCGACTTTATCACGCGCGGCGAGCTGCAATCGGAGCTGCTGGACATTCAAAAGGAGCTGCGAAAGACCATTCTGCTCGTCACGCATCAGCTTGACGAGGCGCTGCTGCTCGCGCAGAAGATCGTCGTGCTGCACGCGGACAGCTCTGTGCGTGAATGGGAGCTGGACCTGCCGTACCCACGCGATCTGAGTACGCCGCAGCTTTCGGCGCTGCGCGGGGAGATCACCGCCGAGTGCAGAAAAGACTGAAAAAAGGTCCCGCTTGACCGTGCCGGTCAAGCGGGACCTTGCATAAAAGGCAGCTATACGCCCATGATGAGCGGTACGAGCAGCGCGGAGAAAAGACAGGAGGCAGCGCCCGCCGCGAAGGAGTAGGGCAGCGTTTCGGCGTTGCAGGACTGCTCGACGATGGGCAGACACACATCCATCGCGCATGTTCCGGGCAGCGTGACGGCTTCGATGTAACCAAGCCTGGATGCGGCAAGCGGGAGCAGAATGATGCCGAGCGTTTCGCGCAGTACATTGTGCAGGAACGATACCGCGCCCGCGACCGCGTGTCCCGCGCCGGAGATGACGCTCGGCGCGAGCGTGTACCAGCCGAAGCCTGCGCTGATGGCGAGTCCCTCCCGCAGCGTCATGGGAGAGAGAAGCGAGTAGACCGCGCCCGCGAGCAGCGTTCCGAGGACCATCGCCAGCGGGACCAGAACGATGCCGAGTCCCGCGCCGCGCAGCATGGTCCTGAGTTTGCCCTCCAGCCCCATGCCGAAGCCGACGAAGGCGAGCAGCAGACACAAGCCGACGACGAGCCAGCTTCCGGACATGGTCTGAAAGGCGTCCGGATCGGTGACGCGCGGGATGACAAAATAGCCGAGCAGCATTCCCGCCGCGACCATCGCGAAGATGATGAGCGAGGTCTTGGAGCCGGAGACGCCCGTCCGCGCGGCGGCGGCCGACGCAGCCGCACTATGTTCCGTGCCGCGGGGCAGGGCATAGCGGTCAATGTGCAGCGCGCGGCGCACGGCGAACGCACCGAGCATACTGAAGCTCATCGTCAGCACGGTGACGAGCAGCGCCTGCACGCCGATGACGCCGAGGCTGTCCGTCACCTCACGGTTCGCGCCCATGCGAAGCCCCATCACGAAAACGAGTGCGTAGACGCTGACGCTCAGGAGCGTATTCACAAAGCCGAGCCGGTCGGCGTAGCGGCGCAGGCGCGAGGCGAGCAGGTAGCAGGCGATCATAACGGACCAGTAGAGGGCAAGCGAGGCCATGGGAAGCTCTTCCTTTCAAAGGCAGAGGGCGGCGTAAAACGCCGCCCTCTGTCGTGTTGTGCGGGGCTGTGCGGTCAGGCGAGGGTCTTGACCCACGCGCTGTATTTTTCGATGTTCGCGTCGCGCTCGTGCGCGTCCGCGCCCTTCGTGAGGATATAGACCTTGATCTTCGGCTCGGTGCCGGAGGGACGGACAAGAATGCTCGTGCCGTCGGTCAGCTCGTAGCGCAGGACGTTGCTGCCGGAGAGCGCCATCGGCGTGACCGCGCCGGACGCGGCGTCGTGTACCGTGCCGTCGGCATAGTCCTTCCAGCGCGCGACGCGCACTCCGCCGATCTCGGCGGGCGGCTCGGCGCGCAGGGACTTCATCAGCGCCGCCATCTTCTCCAGACCGTCAAGGCCGGGCATGACGAGGTTGTGCGTCTTTTCGCCGTACCAGCCGTACTTCCGGTAGAGCGCCTGCAGCGCGTCGTAGAGCGTCATGCCCTGCGCGAAGTACCACGCCGCCATCTCGGTGACGAGCAGCGCGGCGGTCACGGCGTCCTTATCGCGGACATAGTGGCCGATCATATAGCCGTAGCTTTCCTCGTAGGAGAAAATGACGGTGTTTTTACCCGCACTCTCCAGCTCGTTCATTTTTTCCGCCATGAACTTGAAGCCGGTGAAGGTGTCGTAGCAGTCGAGGCCGTTGGCCTCCGCCACGGCGCGCGCCATTTCGGTGGTGACGATGGTCTTGAGCGCGGCGGGCTTTTCGGGCAGCTTGCCCGCGCGCTTCATCGCGCCGATGAGGTAGTCGAGCAGCAGCACGCCGGTCTGGTTGCCGGTGAGGGGGACAAAATCGCCGCCGGGGGCGCGGGAGAGAATGCCCACGCGGTCGCTGTCGGGGTCGGTGCCGAGGATAAGGTCGACCTTCTTTTCTCTGGCAAGGTCCACGGCGAGGTAGAAGCCCTCGGGGTTTTCGGGGTTGGGGGAAACGACGGTCGGAAAATCGCCGTCGATGACCATCTGCTTCGGCTCGCAGTACAGGCGCTTCACGCCGAGCCGTGTCAGCGCCTCCGGCACCAGCTTGTGGCCGCAGCCGTGGAACGGGGTATAGACCATGCCGAAGCGGTCCGCGACCTTTTCCACGGTCGCATAGTCGTTCACCATGCCCATGACATTCGCCATAAAGCGGCGGTCGCAGTCCTCGCCGAGCAGCTCGATCCGGCCCTCCGCCACGGCGGCATCGTAGTCCATCGACTTCGCGCCCGTGAAAATGTCGATCTTCGTCAGCTCCGCAGCAATGGCGGCGGCGTGCTGCGGCGGCAGCTGCGCGCCGTCCGCCCAGTAGACCTTGTAGCCGTTGTACTCCTTGGGGTTGTGGCTGGCCGTGACATTCACGCCCGCCTGACAGCCGTACTCGCGCACGGCAAAGCTCAGCTCCGGCGTGGGACGCAGCGACTCAAAGAGCCGCACATGGATGCCGTTCGCCGCCATGACGCAGGCGGTCTCGCGCGCGAATTCGGCGGAGTGGTTGCGGCAGTCCATGCACACGGCGACGCCCTTTTGCATGGCCTCCGGCCCCTCGGCGCAGATGACATTGGCAAAGCCCTGCGTCGCCCAGCGGATGACATGGCGGTTCATGTTGTGCAGTCCGGTGAACATCGTGCCGCGCAGTCCCGCCGTGCCGAACTCAAGCGGGCCGTAGAAACGGTTCTTGATCTCGGTCTCGTTGCCCTCCAGCGCGCGCAGCTCGGCGCGCTCGTCCTCGCTCAGCGCGGGGGCGGCGAGCCACTTTTCATATTCCTTGCGGTAATCCATTATTGCTCCTCCTCCAGAGTGGTTTCATCAACGGGCGCGAGGAGGTTCCTCGCGTCCTCAAGCATACTTTCGGGAACATACAGGCCGACGCCGCCGTTCGGCGTGCCGAAAAGGACCTTGCCGAGCGTGCCGTCGTCATCGTACTCCTTCATCACGGGGATGCCGTAGGCGCGCAGCATCTCCACCGTCATGCCCGCGGCGTTGTCCTCCTCCGTTGAGGCGGTAAGAAACGCGGGCTTTTCCGGCGTGCCGTCCGGCAGCTTCGGCCAGCGTTCGGCGAGGTCGTGCTTTTCGCGGCCCCAGCTCAGCTTGGGAAATGGCATCGTTTTTTCCTCCTATTTATGGTAGCGCGTGCCGGCGTCGATCTGGTACGCGCGGTAGATCTGCTCCAAAAGCATCACCCGCGCCAGATGGTGCGGGAAGGTCATGGGCGACATGGATAGGCGCAGGTCGGCGCGTGCCTTCATGCGCTCGTGCAGGCCGAAGCTGCCGCCGATGAGGAAGGTCAGCTGTGACGCGCCCGCCGCGGCCAGCTGCGTCAGCTTTTTCGAGAGGGCCTCGCTGCTCAGCTCCGTCCCCTCGATGCACAGGGCGATGACCGCGCCGCCCTTGGGAAGCCGTTCCTCAAGGAGCGCCGCCTCCTTGGCGAGCGCCTGCGCGATCTCGGCGGGGGAGGGAGCCTCCGGCAGCTTCTGCTCCGGCAGCTCGACGATCTCCAATTTGCAATGGCGCTGCAGGCGCTTTTGATACTCCGCCGCGGCGGCGGCATAGAACGGCTCCTTCAGCTTTCCGACGCAAAGGACGGTGACTTTTTGCATAGGTGTACCTCGCTCATGGTGTCGCGCGGCGCGACGCCGAGCCGCACGGTGCGGCCCGCCGCCTGCAAAGCGCGCGCGACGGCATATTCCGCCATTTCGGGCGTGTTGTTCTCTTGGGAAAGATGGGCGAGCAGAATGTCGCGCGTGCCGCGCTCCGCGGCGCGCAGCGCAAATGCCGCCGCCGCGTCGTTGGACAGGTGTCCCTCGTCGCCGAGAATGCGGCGCTTGAGGAAATAGGGATAGGGGCCGTATTGCAGCGTCTCCACGTCGTGATTTGCTTCAAGCAGCAGCAGGTCCACACCGTCGAGCGTTTCCGCCGCCGCGTCGGTCACATAGCCGGTGTCGGTCAGCAGACCGAACGAGCCGTCCGGCCCGTCCACGCGGTAGCCCACGGGGTCGATGGCGTCGTGCGAGGTGGAAAACGAGCGCACGGTGCAGGCGCCAAGCGTGACCGCGCCGCCCGCGGTGAAGGGGACGGCGGGGCAGGTGAGGAGATGCGTCATGCCGCGGCTCGCGTAGATGGGTGCGGAGCATTTTTTGCAGAGCGTCGCAAGACCGCCGATGTGGTCGGCGTGTTCGTGCGTGAGGAAAACTGCGGTCAGATCGGAGAGCGTCAGCCCCAGAGTCCGCAGGCTCCACTCGATACGGCGGCAGGAGATGCCCGCGTCGAACAGCAGCACCGCGCCGCCCGCCCGCACGAGGGTGCAGTTGCCGCTCGAACCGCTGGCAAGGGTGTAAAATTCCATGAAAACAGGTCCTTTGTCTATTCTCTGCTCCAGAATACCACAGAGCGGACCAATAGTCAAAGCAAATCCTCGTGCAATCTGCACAGAGAAGGCGCTAAGAATGCGTAAATTTTCTACATGGCACTTTCTTAATATCTTCTTTACAAACGGATAGAAATTCGGTATACTAAAAATAACAAAACGGAATGCCCTTAAGAGCGAAAAAAAGAAAGGACGCGAACGAGCATGCTAGAGAATACAAAATGCGTGGAGACCTCCCCCAAAATGCTTCCGAAAGAAGACCTGCTCATTGGGCAGACGAAAAACACGCCGACGCAGACCATTCTGTGCATACGCAATGCGTTGGTCGTATTTGCGGTGACGCTGTTCCTGCTGTCCTTTGCCGGTAAGGGCGAGGCGCTGCGGGCGATCGGCTATATTTCCGGTGCGCTGGCGTATGTGTGCGAGATCTTGGTCCTTACGGACTGCTTCAAGATCAAGATACCCCATAACGATCTTTTCATGCCCTATTGCTTCGGCCCGCTCTATCTGATCATGGGCATCGGCTATCTGATGGTGTAAGGGATAAGGAACAAGAGAACAAAAAGGGAGGCCGCAGCGAAAGCTGCGGCCTTCCTTAAAAATGTCAATCCGATGCTCGGCCGCAACGGTGAACGCCAAGGAGCGCGAAAAAAAGCACCGACAAAGTCGGTGCTTTTGGAGCGGGCGACGAGGCTCGAACTCGCTACCTCCACCTTGGCAAGGTGGCGCTCTACCAGATGAGCTACGCCCGCGGAACATTGAAAATAATACCAGACCATCTCCGGTTTGTCAAGCCATATTTTTCGCTTTTCCGCAAATTTTGGGCGCGCCGCCTTGCAAATGCGGGAAAGCTATGGTAAACTGCCTATTTGTATTGACAAACATCGTATGCAAGGAGACGACACTATGGCCACCTTACAGGAAGAGATCTCCCGCCGGAGGACCTTTGCCATCATTTCCCACCCGGACGCCGGTAAAACGACGCTGACCGAAAAGTTCCTGCTTTACGGCGGCGCCATCGCGCAGGCAGGCGAGGTCAAGGGCAAACGCGCCCGCGCCGCGACCTCCGACTGGATGGAGATCGAGAAGCAGCGCGGCATTTCCGTCACCTCCTCGGTCATGCAGTTCCAGCACGGCGGCTACTGCATCAACATTCTCGATACCCCCGGCCATCAGGACTTCTCCGAGGATACCTACCGCACGCTCATGGCGGCAGACAGCGCGGTGATGGTCATTGACGGCGCGAAGGGCGTCGAGCCGCAGACGCGCAAGCTGTTCCGCGTGTGCGCCCTGCGCCACATCCCCATCTTCACCTTTATCAATAAGATGGACCGCGAGACGCGCGACCCGCTCGAACTGTGCGAGGAGGTCGAGCGCGAGCTGGGCATCGACACCTACGCCGTCAACTGGCCCATCGGCTGCGGCAAGGAGTTTCAGGGCGTTTATGACCGCGAGAAGCAGTACATCATCCACTTCACCGACGCGGGTCACGCGAGGAAGGCGGGCGTGACCGAGATCGCACTCGACGACCCCGCGCTGGTGGACCTCATCGGGCAGAAGCGGCGCGATAACCTCGCCGACGAGATCGAGCTGCTCGGCGCGGGGCGTGAGTTTGACCTCGACGCCGTGCGAAACGGTACGCTTTCCCCCGTCTTTTTCGGCAGCGCGCTGACGAATTTCGGCGTGGAGCCGTTTCTGGAGGGATTTCTCCGCATGACGACGGCCCCGCTCTCGCGCGAGAGCGACGCGGGTCTCGTTGACGCCTTTTCTCCGGATTTTTCCGCGTTCGTCTTTAAAATTCAGGCAAACATGAACAAGGCGCACCGCGACCGATTGGCGTTCATGCGTATCTGCTCGGGCAAGTTTGAGCGCGACGCGGAGTATTACCATGTACAGGGCGGCAAGAAGATGCGCCTGAGCCAGCCGCAGACCATGATGGCGAGCGAGCGCGAGATCGTGCAGGAGGCCTATGCGGGCGACATCATCGGCGTGTTCGACCCCGGCATCTTCTCCATCGGCGACACCATCACCGTACCGGGCAAAAAGTTTCGCTTCGGCGGCATTCCGACCTTTGAGCCGGAACACTTCATGTCCGTCAGCCCCAAGGACACGATGAAGCGCAAGCAGTTCGTTAAGGGCGTGGAGCAGATCGCGCAGGAGGGCGCGATCCAGATCTTCAAGATGCCGGACACGGGCTTCGAGGACATCGTGGTCGGCGTGGTCGGCACGCTGCAGTTCGACGTGTTCGAATACCGCATGAAGAACGAGTACGGCGTGGAGCTGCGGATGAGCGCGCTGCCTTATGAGCATCTGCGCCTCATCGCCGAATGTCCGTGCGACCCCAAGGATCTGACGTTCTGCACGGGGTCGAAGCTGCTTGAGGACTTCAAGGGACGCAGGCTCATCGCCTTCGGCGGCGAGTGGAGCGTCGGCTTCCTCACCAAGCACAACCCGGGGCTGGTGCTGGAGGACTGGCTGACCGTATCGAAATAAGCATGGAAAAGGACGGCGCGAGCCGTCCTTTCTTTTATGTATTTCGCGCACCCCGCATCATGCGCCGACGAGATAGATGCCCGCAAGGCAGACGAGGATGCCAAGCCCCTGCCGCAGCGTGATGGCCTCGTGATAGACCAGCAGGCCGACGGCAAGCAGTACGCAGGCAAGCGAAATGTTTGCGATCAGGGAACCGACGCTGACCTTCCATCCCGCGCGGTAGAGGCAGATATTTCCGAACTCCAATCCCACAACGGCTATGCCGAGGGCCCATGCCGTCCAGTTTGTTTTGCTCAGTTCACCGGAAAGTCCGCGCGCGCCGGTCAGATAAAACATGACGACGGACAGCACTGCGCCCACGCCGTAGGTGATCGCAAGCGAAGCAAAGGCATTCGCGTTCTCCGGCGTAGACTTTGCACAAATATGGTAAAAGGTGTTTGCGCCGACGATAATAAGAATCGGCCAGAGCATACTCCACATAGCAACATTCTCTTTTCTACTTCAGCAGTATTTCCACAATGCCCGCTTCCCCTGTGGCGGGGTAGAATGCGACCTCCCATGGGGCGGCCGGCGCGTCCGCGTCCGCCTGTCCGGCCAAATCGGTCTGCACATCGCGGATCATCTGCTCCACACCGCCGCGGTCGGTGGAGAAATAGCTCACGCGGACCACAAGCCTGTCCGCACTCTCCGCCGACGCGGAACGCAGCAGGTCGGGAATGGCCTCGGTACTGGTGGCGTTGATGATGCCCTGCTGCTCCTCCGCCGTGCGGCGGTAGCCGAAGCTGAGCGTCAGCTCGTAGCAGTCGCGCTCCTCCGTGCCGGCGTAGGTGATGTAGTCGAGCAGATAGGAGCCGAGGTCGGTCTCCTGCTGTACTTCGTTGCAGGCGTCGGCGGCGAGTACGGCATAGTCCGCTTCGCCGTCAAAATAACAGCGCACGACGCCGCTCTCGCTGTGGTTCGCCACAAGCAGCAGCAGCGCGTTGACCAGATCCTGATAGCTGTCGGCGCGCAGCGTGTCGCGGTCGCCGTTTTCCCAGTAGCCCGCGTTGTGCGGCGTGACCGAGGACCACGAGCGTTCGAGCAGCGCGCCTCCGCAGCCGCTGAGCAGAAGGCACAGCGCTGCGGCGAGAAGCAGTATCCTCTTTTTCACGGCGCGTCCCCTCCCGCAAAGTGATTTAATAGCCAAGATCCTCGTTCACCAACACGACCTCGCATTCGCAGCCCATCATCGGCGCCCAAAGCACGGCGAGACCGCGGCAGATGCGTTCCGGACTTTTACAGTCATAGCAGCGGTCGCCCCTGACGGCGCAGGGCGTTTTACGGTTCAAGCGCTGCGCGTTCTTCGGCGCGGCAACATTGCGCGCGCGCCGGAGCGCCTCGTCGTAGGTGGGCGCAAGCTTGTTGCGGCCCGCGACGATCCAGACCTTTTTATGTCCGTAGAGCATAGAGGCCACGCGGTTGCCGCTGCCGTCGATGTTGATGATCTCGCCCGTTTCGGCGATGCCGTTGGCGGAGAGCAGATAATGCTCGCTCACGGCCGCCCTGGTACGCAGCTCGTCCGGCGTGACGCCCTCGCTTGGGTGCCAGTGGCTGAGTACGGTGTTGTGTGTGCGGAGCAGCTCGTAGAGCTTCAGCTCCTCCAGCGTGACGCTGCCGCCGAAGGCGGCGGTCGTGCCGTCGATGTTCGCGTTGAGGTAGTCGGCGGCTTCCTTTGCCGTTTCAAAGCAGGAGACCTTGAAGCCGCGCGCGGTCAGCGCCTTTGCCGCATTCGTAAAGTCCATGGTACCGTATCCTTTCCGTTCTGTGTTCCGCCCTCCGCGCCGTGGCGCGGGAGGCGTTTTTTATAGTCCGTCGGGCTTATATTCGCTGAAGCCCTCGCCGAGGACCTCGCGCGCGTCGCAGACGATGAAGAACGCGGCGGGATCGATCTCGTTTACCAGCCGCTTGACTGCCACGATCTCGCGGCGGCGCACGGCGCAGAGCAGCACGGGCTTGTCGTTGCGGGTGTAGGCGCCCTCGGCGGTCAGGCGGGTAACGCCCATGTCGCGCGCGAGCAGCTCCGCGGTGATCCGCTCCTGCTCGTTGGAAATAATGTAGGCGAGCTTTGCGGCGCTGCCGCCGTAGACCACCATGTCCATCACCTTGGTGGAGATATAGAGCGCGATGCCGCCGTAGAGCGCGTTTTCCAGGCTGCGGAACACCGCGGCGTAAAGCACGATGATCGTCAGGTCGATGGCGAGGCAGAGCGTGCCGATGGAAAGACCGGGGATCTTCGCCTTCAAAAGCCACGCGCCCAGCTCCGTGCCGCCGGTGGTGGCCTCTTCGCGCAGCAGCCAGCCGAGCGAGACGCCGACCAGCACGCCGCCGTAGATGCCGCCGAGAAGCTTATCCATCGGCGGAAAGGTGTATGTGGCGTTGATGAGGTCGATGAAGACGGAGTTCACCGCCACGGCGAAGAACGAGCGCACGAGAAAGCGTCTGCCGAAGCGCTTGAGGCTCAGCAGAAAGAGCGGCGCGTTGAGCAGCAGGACGGTGATACCGACCGGCAGCGCGGGAACGAAGAAATGAATGATCTGCGCGATACCGGTGAAGCCGCCGAGCGTCAGCGCGTTCGGCGCATAGAACCAGTCGAAGGCCAGCGCCATGAGCGCGCAGCCGAGGGTAATGGAGAGATACTGTTTTGCAAGCTTCAAAGAAAGACTTCCTTTCTCAGTCCATGAGGGAGATCTGCTTCTCGTCGCTGTCCTCCGCCTTTAGAAGCGCGCCGGTCGCGGGGAGGCTGCGCCCGCGGTAGCGGGCGAGGTTTGCGATGCCGGTCGCCTCGGCGGGACAGGCGTAGTCGAGCGTGAATTTTTTCTTGAGCGTCAGCACCGCGACGCCCTGTGTCGCACGGGTGGTCTTGACGCCGAGCAGCGCCGTGGAGAACACCAGCACGCGCGGCTCGGTGGAATAGACGGCCAGCTCGCCGTCCTCGCGCAGGCAGAGGACCGTGCGCAGCGGAGACTTGTCCGAATACGCGCCGGTGAGCTTGCGGCGGTTCGAGGTCGTTTGGTAGGCGGACAGGTCCACCTTGGCGGCCTTGCCGTTTTCAAAGAAGAAGAGCATCCAGCCGCGGTAATCGGCGGGCAGCACCATGTAGACGACGCTCTCACCCTCGTCCATGCCAAGCTTCGCGGGCAGGTAGTCGCCGAGCGCGGAGGCCTTGGTGTCGTCAAAGTCGGAAAGGCGGGTCTTGTAGACCTGACATTGGTCGGTGAAGAACATGACCTCGGCGGCGTTCGACGTCTCAAAGCTTTGGCGCAGGGCGTCGCCCTCCTTGTATTTCTGCTCGGCGTTCATGCGGAGCGAGGCGGGCGTGATCTTCTTGAAGTAGCCCTCGCGCGAGAGAAATACGGACACGGCGTAATCGTCCACCGTGGTCTCCTCGGCGTACTCCTCGACCTCGTGGCCGTAGACGATGCCGGTGCGGCGCGGCTCGGCGTACTTCTTCCGCACGTCCTCCAGTTCGGAGACGATGATCTTCTTCACGCGCGCGGGGCGGGCAAGAACATCCTCCAGATCCTCGATCTCGTCCTGTAAGGCGCTCGTCTCCTCCACGCGCTTCAAGATATATTCCTTATTGATATTGCGGAGCTTGATCTCCGCGACATATTCCGCCTGCACCTGATCGATGCCGAAGCCGATCATCAGGTTCGGCACCACGTCGGCCTCGGCCTCCGTCTCGCGGATGATCCGGATCGCCTTGTCGATGTCGAGCAGAATGCGCTTGAGACCCTTTAACAGATGCAGCTTGTCCTTTTTCTTCGACAGGACGAAATAGACGCGGCGGCGGACGCATTCCGTGCGCCACGCGCACCACTCGTCGAGCAGCTCGCGCACGCCCATCACGCGCGGCATACCCGCGATGAGGACGTTGAAGTTGCAGGACATGGTGTCCTGCAGCGTCGTGGATCGCATCAGCTTCTGCATCAGCTTTTCGGGGTCTGTGCCGCGCTTGAGGTCGATCGTCAGCTTGAGACCGCTCAGGTCGGTCTCGTCGCGCATATCGGTGATCTCGCGGACCTTGCCCGCCTTGATCAGCTCGGCGACCTTGTCCATGATGGCCTCGGTCGTGGTGGTGTAGGGGATCTCGTAGACCTCGATGAGGTTTTCTTTTTTGTCGTAGCGCCAGCGGGCGCGGACCTTCACGCCGCCGCGGCCCGTCGCGTAAATTTCGCGCAGCGCGTCTACATCGCAGATGACCTCGCCGCCGGTCGGGAAATCGGGCGCGAGCAAGGTCTCTGCGAGGTCGCAGTCCGGATTTTTGAGGTAGGCGATGGTCGTGTCGCACACCTCGCCGAGATTGAAGCCGCACAGCTGGCTCGCCATGCCGACGGCGATGCCCTGATTGGCGGAGACGAGAATGTTGGGGAAGGTCGTCGGCAGCAGCGACGGCTCCTTCATGGTGTTGTCGTAGTTGTCGACGAAATCGACGGTGTCGGAGTCGATGTCGCGGAACAGCTCCGCGCAGATGGCGGAGAGCTTGGCTTCGGTGTAGCGGCTCGCCGCCCACGCCATGTCGCGCGAGTAGACCTTGCCGAAGTTGCCCTTGGAGTCCACGAATGGGTGCAGCAGCGCGCCATAGCCCTTGGAAAGGCGCACCATCGTGTCGTAGATGGCGGCGTCGCCGTGGGGATTGAGGCGCATGGTCTGGCCGACGATGTTCGCGCTCTTCGTGCGCGCGCCGGTGAGCAGACCCATCTTATACATGGTGTAGAGCAGCTTGCGGTGGCTGGGCTTGAAGCCGTCGATCTCCGGAATGGCGCGCGAGACGATGACGGACATCGCGTAGGGCATATAGTTCGTCTCCAGCGTATCGGTGATGCGCTGCTCGACCACGTCCGCGTGCAGACCGAGGACGTTGGGGTTCGCGCGGTGCTGGACGGCGGCTTCTTTCTTATCGTTCTTCTTCATCGTTTCCCTCGAAAGCGTAATTTTCCATGCTTCTTTCCATTATATCAGCTTTCCCGCCGCTTGGCAAGGCTCAGGCGCGAGCGGGGCGATAAGCTTTTGCGCGTAGCGTTCGGCCGTCCGATTTGCCGCATTGCACAAAAGAAACAAACGGCTTTCGTGTTTCTTGTCAAAAATCCCATCTTGCTTTTTTCGCCCCTGTCCTGTATCATTTCCAAAAGAAACAAATGAGGGAGGACGCCGCCATGACGCTGTACGGGTACAAAAAGAAATTCCTCCCCGTCGGTGTTTCTGTTTTTATCAGCACCGTTTCTGTTGATATTGTTTCCTTTGACCGGTAATTTTTTACCGGTCTCTTTTTTTGCCCGCGCGGGGCGCAAAACCGTTCGATCAAAAGGAAAGATATGTCAAAAATCATAAGAAAGAGGGAAGATCACATGAAGAAAGAACTTGGACAGGAAGCCATCTACGACGCCCGACAGCTGGGTACGCCCAGAATGCTGGTGCTGGGTCTGCAGCATATGTTCGCCATGTTCGGCGCAACGGTGCTCGTTCCCATCCTCGTGCAGGGCTACGGCCTGCCGCTCTCCATCCAGACCACGCTGCTCTTTGCCGGTCTCGGCACGCTCCTCTTCCATGTCTGCACCAAGCTGAAGGTCCCCGCGTTCCTCGGCTCCTCGTTCGCCTACCTCGGCGGCTTTGAGACCGTCGCCAAGCTGGACGCCGGTAAGTACGCCGCGATGAGCGGCGAGGACAAGCTTGCCTACGCGCTCGGCGGCGTCGTCATCGCCGGCCTGCTTTACCTTGTGCTTGCGCTCCTGTTCAAACTACTCGGCGCCAGGACCGTCATGCGCTACTTCCCGCCCATCGTCACCGGACCCATGATCATCATGATCGGCCTGAATCTCTCTGGCTCCGCGATCAACAACGCCGCGACCTGCTGGTGGCTCGCGCTCGTCGCCATGGCGATCATCGTCGCCGCCAACATCTGGGGCAAGGGCATGGTCAAGATCATCCCCATTCTGCTCGGCGTGGTCGGCAGCTACCTCGTCGCTCTGATCGCCACCGCCTGCGGCGCGCATCTGCCCGACGCGGACGGCGTGATGCAGCCGCTCGTCAACTTCACCGCCGTCAGCAAGGCGAGCCTTGTCGGCCTCCAGCAGTTCGTCATTGCCGAGTTTGACCTTACCTCCATTCTCGTCATGGCTCCCATCGCCATTGCCGCCATGATGGAGCATATCGGCGACATCTCCGCCATCTCCTCCACCACCGGCCGCAACTTCATCGAGGACCCGGGCCTGCACCGCACGCTCATCGGCGACGGTCTTGCCACCGCGATGGCGGGTATGTTCGGCGGCCCCGCCAACACCACCTACGGCGAAAACACCGGCGTCCTCGCGCTCTCCAAGGTCTATGATCCCCGCGTCGTGCGCCTTGCCGCCGTCTACGCCATCATCCTGAGCTTCTCTCCCAAGTTCGACGCGCTCGTCAACTCCATTCCCGCGGCCATCGTCGGCGGCGTCAGCTTCATCCTCTACGGTATGATCTCCGCGGTCGGTGTGCGGAACATCGTGGAAAATCAGGTCGACCTCACCAAGTCCCGCAACCTCATCATCGCGGCGGTCATGTTCGTCAGCGGCCTCGGCTTCAGCTC
>CAKTEZ010000018.1 GCA_934553255.1 uncultured Oscillospiraceae bacterium | reverse complement strand
CCGACCGGCAGCTCCTTGCCGCCCATGAGGCCCTTCGGGCGGACGATCATGATGACGATAACGGCGAGGCCGTACATGACCAGTCGCCAGTCGCCGACCGCGCGCAGCAGCTCCGGCAGGGCGCACAGCAGCACCGTGCCGAGCACCGCGCCGGTGATGGAGCCCATGCCGCCGAAAATGACCATGATGGTGTATTCCGTGGACTTGACCATCATAAACATCTTAGGCTGGAGGTAGCCGAAGTAATGCGCCAGCATGCCGCCCGCGATACCTGCGTAGAGCGCGGACATGCACATGGCGAGCATCTTGGAGCGGAAGGTGTTGATGCCGCTCATCTGGGCCGCCAGCTCGTCCTCGCGCACGGCGAGCATGCTGCGTCCGTGCTTGGAGTTCATCAGCAGCGCCGTCGCCGTCAGGAAAATGAGGACGATGACGAGCGAACCGGCGAAGGTGGTGTGCAGCGGGATGCTGGCGATGCCCTTCGCGCCGTCAAGCACAAAATCCTTGCCGCCGATGTTCCATGTCAGCTGCAGATTGTTGAAGATCAATCGTATCGCCTCGCCCACGCCGAGCGTGGCGATGCAGAAGTAGTCGCCCTTGAGGTTCAGCGTGATCTTGCCGAGGCCCGCGCCGAGCAGCATGGCGGCGAGGCCCGCGATGATGAGCGAGAGCCAGTAGGGCAGGCCGAACGCCATCGTGCAGAGAATGGAAACATACGCGCCGATGCACACAAAGCCCGCGTGACCGAACGAGAACATACCGGTGTAGCCCGTAAGGATGGAGAGGCCGAGCACGATGAGCAGGGTATAGCAGGACTGAATGAGGATGCCTTCGATGTAATACCAGCTAAACATACCGTTCCTCCCTCCTTACGCCTTGTCTTCCACGACCTTGCCCATCAGGCCGGACGGCTTGATGACGAGGACGAGGATCAGAAGTCCGTACACGAACAGGTCGCGCAGGTTGGAGTTGAAGGACGCGACAAAGATCTCCATGATGCCGAGCAGCACCGAGCCGACGATCGCGCCGGGGAGACTGCCGAGACCGCCGAACACCGCCGCGACGAAGGACTTGTTCGTGACCTGACCGATGGTGGGCTTGACGATGAAGCGCATGCCGTAGAGCATACCGGCGAAGCCGGCGAGCACGCCGCCCATGAGGAAGATGATGAAGATAACGAGATCGCCGTTGATGCCCATGAGGGTCGAGGCCTTCTCGCTGTAGGAGCAGGCGCGGATGGCAAGGCCGACCTTGGTTTTCTGTATGATGAACATCAAAATCAGCAGCGCGACGGCCGAGACCACGATCATCAGCAGACTGTCAACGCCGAGGGAGATCCCGCCGATATTGATGCGGTTGTCAAAGATCGGGGGGTAATTTCTGGGAGTGCCGTCGATGGTGGCGATGACGAAGTTTTCGAGGAAGATGGACGCGCCCATCGCCGAGATGATGAAGTACAGGGACGGGGCGTGACGCTTACGGAGCGGCGAGTAGACCAGCCGCTCGATGATGACAGCGAGCAGTCCGCTGCCCACGCCGCACAGCGCAAACGCCGCGAGGAACGGAACATTCAGCGCCGTGAGTGCAAAATAGCCCACATAAGCGCCGACCATAATGACGCCTCCGTGGGCAAAGTTGGAAAAGTTCATGATACTGTAAACCAGCGAGTAGCCGACCGACATCAGCGCATACATACCGCCGAGGCAGATGCCGTTGACCAACTGCTGGAGAAAATATTCTATACCCATGTATAGCCTCCTTTTGTCCTGTTAACCTTGGGCGCCCCATGCGGGGCGCCCAAGTGTCGAAAGGGTGCTTGTTCTTTTATGTTTTCGGGGACGGACTTAGTCCGCGGCGATGTAGGTCTCGAAGATGTAGGTCTTGTTCTTGCCGTCGATGCGCTCCACGCAGCCGGACTTGCCGACAGGGTTGTGGTCCTCGGCAGAGATCTTGATCTTGCCGGCCATACCGTCGACCTCGACCTGAGAGTAAGCGTCGGCGATGGCCTGCGGGTCATCGCTTCCGGCCTTCTCGACCGCCGCGCGCCAGAGCAGGAACGCATCGTGCGCCATGTAGCCGTTGAGCTCCATCTTGGCGCCGTTGTACTTCTCGGCATACTCCTTGCGGAAGGAGTCGCCCGCGGGATCGACGAGAGAAACATGGTTGATGACATAGGAGCCGTCCACCGCGTCGGCGGCGTCGAAGAGGACCTCGGACGCGCAGCCGTCGCCGCCGAGCATCGGCACTTCAATGCCGAGGGTGCGAGCCTGCTTGTGGATCATGATGAAATCCTGATAGAAGATGGGGGTGAAGATGATCTGGGGCTGAGCCTCCTTGATCTTAGTCAGCTGCGCGGTGAAGTCGGTATCGCCGGCGGTGTAGCCCTCGTCGGCCACGATGGTGCCGCCCTTGGCGGTAAAGACCTTGACGAAGTTATCCTTCAGACCGAGCGCGTAGTCGTCGTTGACATCGTAGAGAATGGCGGCCTTGTCGAAGCCGAGGTTATCGTACACGAATGTACCGGCGATCTTGCCCTGCTGGGGATCGAGGAAGCAGACGCGGAAGTTGTATTCCTTCAGCTTGCCGTCCTGCATGGTGACCTTCTCGTTGGTCGCCACGGTGGACATATCGGAGATCTTGTACTGGTCAAGGACGGACTGGATGGCGATGCACTGGCCGGAGGCGTTCGGGCCGATGATCGCGCAGACCTGATCCTGCGCGCACAGGCGCTTGGCGACGTTGACCGCCTCCTGCGCGTCGCCCTTGGTGTCGTAGCAGATCAGATCGATCTGCTTACCGAGCAGGCCGCCGTTGGCGTTGAGGTCTTCGACCAGCATCTTGAGGGTCTGGCTTTCGCAGGTGCCGTAGGCGGCCTGGTCGCCGGTGAGCGAGCCCATCCAGCCGAGTTTGATGGTGTCGCCGCCGGAGCTGCCTCCGTCGTCCTTCTTGCCGCAGCCGACGAACATCGTCGCGAGCAGCAGGCAGGCGAGGGTGAGAGCAATGAGCTTCTTCATAGATCTGTGCATGGTGTAAATCCTCCTTCGATTTGTTGTGACCGCCCTGCGTTCGGAGCGGTCATGGACTGCGGGGTGGATGTCCGCCGTGCGGAGTTGCTCTCCGGCGAGGCCGTCCATACCGATATGTATGAAGCCGGATGGCCGGAAATGTATGCCGGAACGCATTTTCAAGATAGCATTTTGCGAACTCGTTGTCAAGCTATATCACAAATTTGTCAGACAACGCAGAATTTTCGTTTAAAATAACAAACCAGCGTGCAAGTAAAGGAAAAGAACGGCAAAAAAAGCGGCTTCGCCGGTCGAAAACCGCCGAAGCCGTGGGAGACAGACCTCTATTCACATTTCTTTGCAAACGCCCCGCCAAACGGTCACAGCCGCCCGTTCTGCAGCGCGACCTTTTTGCGGAAGTCGCCGGGCGTCATCACCTTGAAGCGCAGGAAGTTGCGGTTGAAGGTCTTGACATTCGCGTAGCCGACCTCCATGGCGACATAAGTCACGGTCTGGTCCGTGGTGAGCAGCAGCTCCGCCGCGCGGTTGATGCGCGTGTAGTTGAGAAACTCCTCAAAATTCTTCTCCACCTGCAGCATCAGCGCGTGGTTCATTTCGGCGGCGGTAAAGCCGAACCGCTCGGCGACCGTGCGCGCGGAGAGCGGCTCATGGTAGCTGCGGCAGATGTATTCCACCAACGCGTAGATGCGCCGGTCGCTCTCGATGCGGCAGATGCTCTCGACCTTCTGGTAGGTCTTGCGGTAGTCGTTGATCCGCATACCCACGCGTGCGGAGAATACCTTGGAGATGTGCGAGGCGTCCACATAGCCGAGCGCGGCGGCGATCTCCTCGAGCGTGAGGTCGGTGTAGAGCAGGTAGTTGGCCGTCTTGCCGATCCGCATCTCATTGAGCAGATCAAAGAAGGAAAGCCCGGTCATGCCGCTGATGTAGCTGCTCAGGCTGCTTTCGGAAACATAGAAGAGCCGTGCGAGCGCCTTGAGCGTCAGCTTCTCGCCCGTGTGGCAGTACATATAGCGCAGGATCTCGCTCATGTCCGGCGCGGAGGATGCGTCGGCGCTGCGGCTCTCCGCGCTCTGCTCGGCGCGGAAGCGCTCCATGCGGATGACCAGTTCGACCAGCCGGTTCATGACCGCGAGCGAACCGAGGACCTTGGGCGGCGCTTCCCCGAGAATGGACTCCAGCCCGACCTCCTCACGCAGAGAGAGGAAGAATTGCTCCATGCTCCGCGCCTGCCCCTCGTTGCAGTAGAGGGCGGGCTGCCGCTCGATGTGCGAGAGCCAGTCCACCGCATCGCCGCGCTCGTCGGAAAAGGCGCGGATATAGCGGTTGAGGGTGTAGAGATTGTAGATCACGAGATGGTACTGGAGCGGCTCCGAGACCTCGGTCACCACCGTGATCTGCCATGGCAGAATGCTCAGAAGCGTGTTGGGGCGCAGCTCTACATCGCGGCCTTGCACGCGGATCACGCCGTGTCCCTCGCGGACGTAGAGAAAGCGGGCCTCCTGATGGATCAGGGGGGCGGTCGGCGCTTCGATGATCTCGTTATCGAAGGAGCAGAGCTTGCTCCGGTCAAGACGGGAGCGTTCAAAGGATTGCATTGCGGCAAGGTCTTTCAAACTTGTCACCTCGATCGTGTCGGCATGAACGGTATGCATACGCAGGATACGCTTTTAGTATAACGCATGGCGGGTACCGTTGGCAAGAGCGCAAATTTGCCGTTAAGTACAAGAAAAATAGCCGAAAATGTCCAGCATTTTTCCGCAAGATTGGTATGCTGTGTACAGAACTCTGAAAATCTCCCCATACAAGGGGCTAATTATCTTTCAAGGAGGACATTTCCATGCCTGTTAATCTCAAAGGCCGTTCTTTTCTGACCCTGAAGGATTTCACTCCCGATGAGATCCGCTATATGCTCAACCTCGCCGCCGACCTCAAGGCCAAGAAGCGCGCCGGTATCCGCGGCAACCTGCTCGCGGGCAAGAACGTCGTCCTGCTCTTCGAGAAGACCTCCACCCGCACCCGCTGCGCGTTTGAAGTCGCCGCTTACGACGAAGGCGCACATGTCACCTTCCTGGATTCCAAGTCCTCTCAGATGGGCAAGAAGGAGACCATGGTCGATACCGCGAAGGTCCTCGGCCGCTTCTTCGACGGCATCGAGTACCGCGGCTACGACCAGAAGGTCGTCGAGGGTCTCGCCGCCAACGCGGGCGTTCCCGTCTGGAACGGCCTGACCGACGTCGATCACCCCACGCAGGCTCTCGCCGATATTCTCACCCTGATGGAAAACACCAAGAAGCCCCTCAACAAGTGCAAGCTCGTCTTCTGCGGCGATACCCGCAACAACGTGGCCTACTGCCTGATGTATATCTGCGCCAAGCTCGGTATGCACTATGTCGGCTGGGGTCCGAAGGAGCTTGCTCCCGCCGCTGATGTCGTCGCCTACTGCGAGGGCGTTGCCAGGGAGACCGGCGCCGTCATCGAGTACGGCGAGGACAAGGCTCTGCTCAAGGGCGCGGACGCTCTGTACACCGACATCTGGGCTTCCATGGGCGAGGAGGACAAGATCCCCGAGCGCGTGAAGCAGCTCACCCCCTACAAGGTCACCGGCGACGTGATGAAGGCCACCGAGAACAGCGACTGCATCTTCCTGCACTGCCTGCCCTCCTTCCACGACTTCGACACCACCATGGCCAAGAGCCAGATGGAACTCGGCTACGACATCCGCGAGGTCACCGACGAGGTGTTCCTCTCCCCCAACTCCAAGGTCTTCGACGAGGCGGAGAACCGTATGCACACCATCAAGGCCGTCATGGTCGCCACCATCGGCAACGTCTGATCCGTATGCTTTCGCCTGCGGGCGACGATCTTTTCTTCACCAAGGCAAAGACCTCCGGCTCGCGCCGGAGGTCTTTGTCGTTTTTGCTTCAATCCTCCAACATGGCGACGGCGCGCGCGGGCGAGCCGTCGGCATTCCGGAAGCGCAGGGGGAGTGTGGCGTAAGGAAAGGTCCTCCCCGCAAGCGGCGCGAGACCGCAGAGATTTTCCGTGTTCACAAAGCCTGCGCCGAGCAGGATCTTATGCACCGGATAATCCGTCGTATCCATCGGATCGATGGAAATGGCGTCGGTGCCGACGCCCTTGAGCGGGAATGTGGCGAGATATTCCGCCGCCTCGAGCGACAGTACGGGGAAGGGAGCGAAGTATTCCTCGCTGCCCCAATACTTGTCCCAGCCGGTGAAGAAAAGCAGAAAGTCCGCCGCCCCGATCTCCTCCGCGTGCAGCCGGAGCCGCGCCTTTGGGATCTCCTTCCCCGCAAGGTCGGAGCAATCGAGCACATAGGCGGCGCCGACATACTTGTCGGCGGGAAACTGATCGAGCGTTTTGCCGTCGCGCAGCATATGCGCGGGCGCGTCCATGTGCGTGCCGGTGTGAGACCCCATCGTCAGCAGCGTTTCGCGGAAGCCGTGCTGCTCAAAGGTGTTTGAGGGGGTGAGCTTCGGCGGGTGGGTCTCCGGATAGACGGGCATGGCCTCCTCGATGAGGTGGGTCAGGTCAAGAATTTTCATGGCGTTTCTCCTTTTCCAGATAGATCATCAGCGCGGCAAGATCGGCAGGCGACACACCGGAAATGCGCCCCGCCTGTCCGAGCGAGCGGGGACGGATGGCGGCGAGCTTTTCCCGTGCCTCCAGACGCAGGCCCTCGATGCCGGAATAGTCGAGGTCCTCGGGCAGCAGGCGGCTCTCCAGCCGCGCGAACTCCTCTACCTCCGCCCTCTGGCGGCGGATGTAGCCCTCGTATTTCACGGTGATCTCCACCTGCTCGGCGACGTCCTTCGGGCAGGCGGCGCAGCCGCCGTCGAATGCGCGCAGATCGTCGTAGCGCAGCTGCGGGCGGCGCAGCAGCGCAATGAGCGGGCTGCCGTCCGTGATCTCCGCCGTGCCGCGCTCGCGCAGCAGGGCGTTGAGCGGCTCGCTCGCAGGAAGGCCGGTATGCTCCAGCCGACGGACCTCCCGCGCAACGGCGGCGTACTTCTCCTCCACGGCGGCGAGCCGTTCGTCGGAGACAAGGCCGATGGCGTGGCCGATGCGCGTGAGGCGCTGGTCGGCGTTGTCCTGCCGCAGCAGCAGGCGGTACTCGCTGCGGCTGGTCATGATGCGGTAGGGTTCGTTCGTCCCCTTGGTCACAAGATCGTCGATGAGTGTGCCGATGTAGCTCTCCGAGCGGGAGAGGACAAAGGGCGACTGCCCCGCGATCTTCCGCGCGGCGTTCACACCCGCGGCAAAGCCCTGCGCGGCGGCCTCCTCATAGCCGGACGAGCCGTTGAACTGCCCCGCGCCGTAAAGCCCCGCGACGGCCTTCGTTTCCAGCGTCGGCTTGAGTGCGGTGGGGTCGATGCAGTCGTATTCGATGGCGTAGGCGGGACGCATGATCTCCGCACGCTCCAGCCCGGGAATGGTGTGGACCATCCGCACCTGCACCTCCTCCGGCATGGAGGAGGAAAAGCCCTGTATATACAGCTCCTCCGTATCCAGCCCCATCGGCTCGATGAAAAGCTGGTGGCGGGGCTTGTCCGCGAAGCGGACGATCTTGGTCTCGATGCTGGGGCAGTAGCGCGGACCGACCCCCTCGATCACGCCGGAGTAGATGGGGCTGCGGTCAAGGTTTTCGCGGATGATGCGGTGCGTTTCCCCATTCGTATAGGTAAGGTAGCACACGGCCTGATTGCAGGGGACGCGCTCCGTCGTAAACGAGAACGGCAGCGGATCGGCGTCGCCGTCCTGCCGCTCCATCCTGGAAAAATCGACGCTGCGGGCGTTGATGCGCGGCGGCGTGCCGGTCTTGAAGCGGCGCAGGGGAAGCCCCAGCGCGCGCAGCTGCTCCGCGAGCGGAAGGCTCGCGTGCATACCGTCCGGTCCGCTCGACTGAATGCATTCGCCCACGATGGTCCGTCCGTCAAGATAGGTGCCGGAGCAGAGGATCACAGCCTTCGCGCCGAACACCGCGCCCGTCGCGGTGACCACGCCCGTGACGGCGCCGTCCTCCACGCGCACCTCGACGATCTCCGCCTGCCGGAGCGTCAGGTTCTCCTGCCGCTCGAGCGTGTGCTTCATGATCTCCTGATAGCGGCGGCGGTCCGCCTGTGCGCGCAGGGACCACACGGCGGGTCCCTTGCCGCGGTTGAGCAGCCGGTACTGGATGCAGGCGCGGTCCGCGGCCTTTGCCATCTCGCCGCCGAGCGCGTCCAGCTCGCGCACAAGGTGTCCCTTGCCCGTGCCGCCGATGGCGGGATTGCAGGGCATATTGCCCACCGCGTCAAGATTGATGGTGAAGCAGACCGTTTTTCGGCCCAGCCGGGCGCTTGCGAGCGCGGCCTCAATGCCGGCATGCCCCGCGCCGATCACGGCGACATCAAAGGCGCCGGCAAAAAACTCCCGCATAAACTGCCACCTCCGCTCTCCAAAGAAAACATAATATAGTATTTTATCATACGAAAACCGGAGCGACAAGAAAAACGAATGGTCAAAAAGCACAAAACACGATGCTGGTTTTTGTAAATTATGTTCAATTTTACTCTTGCGTTCTTGACAGCGGCGTGGTATCCTGTATACGAACGAAAAAGGAGAAAGGAGCGTGAGAACCAATATGTTTGAAAACTTCATGGGCCTTGATGTCGACGACATGATCTTCGGCAGCACGGAGCAGATCGTCAGCGAGCGCTGAGCGACCGGAACGGAACCACGCAGGAATGCGTGGGTTTTTTGTTTTTATGGGGCAGTTTGCGCCGTTGGCGATAAAAAAGGAAGAAGATCCGCCGGAATGGCGGATTTTTCTTGCCTTTCGTACGGCGGCATGATATACTTTTTCGGCTAATGCAGTAAGAGCGGAGGAGAACACAATGGCGGTTATCGAATACGATTCCTACAAACAAAAGCTGCTCGCCATGGGCGAGACCTTTGAAAATCTGAAAAAAGCGCTGGACATCGAGGCGGCAAAGCATGAGATCATGCGGCTGGAGGCCGAGGCCCACGAGGAGGGCTTCTGGAACGATGTGGAGCGCTCACAGGCCAACCAGATGTGTACCAAGCAGCTTCAGAACAAGGTCCACCGTTTTGAAAAGCTCGTTTCCACGCGCGACGATCTGCTCGCCCTCATCGAAATGGGCAACGAGATGGACGATGCTAGCCTGCTCCCCGAGCTGGAGGAGGGCTTTGCCGATCTGGAAAAAAAGACCGAGGAGGTTCGCCTGACGACGCTCCTCTCCGGCGAATACGACAACTGCAACGCCATTCTCACCTTCCACGCGGGCGCGGGCGGCACCGAAGCGCAGGACTGGACGCAGATGCTCTACCGCATGTATATGCAATGGTGCGGCAAGCACGGCTTTGAGTTCGAGATGATGGATTATATCGACGGCGAGGAAGCGGGCATCAAGAGCGCGACCGTGATGGTCAAGGGCGAGAACGCCTACGGCTATCTCAAGAGCGAGAACGGTGTCCACCGTCTGGTCCGCGTTTCGCCCTTTGACGCGAACGCCCGCCGCCAGACGAGCTTTGCCGCGCTCGAGGTCATGCCCGAGCTTCCCAACGACATCGAGGTGGACATTCGCCCCGAGGACATTGAGATGCAGGTCTACCGCTCCTCCGGCGCGGGCGGCCAGCATGTTAATAAGACCAGCTCGGCGGTGCGCCTGATCCACATCCCCACCGGCATCGTCACCGCCTGCCAGACGCAGCGCTCGCAGTTCCAGAACCGCGACTACGCCATGCAGATGCTCAAATCCAAGCTGATGGAGCTGAAGATCCAGCAGCACGCGGAGAAGATCAGCGACCTCAAGGGCGTACAGCTGAAGATCGAATGGGGCAGCCAGATCCGCTCCTATGTCTTTATGCCGTACCAGTTGGTCAAGGATACGCGCACGGACTACGAGACCGGCAACATTCAGGCGGTCATGGACGGCGATCTTGACGGCTTTATCAATGCCTACCTCACCAAGGCGGCAAACGGCGAGCTGAAAAAATAAGAGGAAAAGGTGCTCTGTCCGCCGGACGGAGCACCCTTTCTCGCACGGAGATATGAAAATGGACGACAATATCAAAGAAGAATTCGCGCAGGAAAACAAGATGGGGACCATGCCGGTCGGCAGGCTGCTGTTCAGCATGGCGGTGCCGATGATGGTATCCATGCTGTTTCAGGCGCTCTACAATGTGGTGGACAGCATCTTTGTGGCAAAGCTGAGTCAGGACGCGATGAACGCCGTGTCGCTCGCGTTCCCGCTGCAAACGCTGTGCATCGCCTTTTCCGGCGGCACGGGCGTGGGCATGAACGCGCTGCTCTCCCGCTCGCTGGGCGAGAGAAATCAGGCGGGTGCGGACCGCGCCGCGAATGTGGGACTGTTTCTGACGCTGTGCAACTTCGCGCTCTTTGCCCTCATCGGCTGGACGCTGGCGGAGCCGTTTTTCCGCTTCCAGACGGATAACCCGCAGATCATCGCCTACGGGCGCGACTATGTGACCATCTGCATCGGCTGCGCGGCGGGCCTGTTCCTTCAGATGTACACCGAGCGGCTGCTGCAATCCACGGGCCGCACGAGCCTGTCCATGATCACGCAGATCACCGGCGCGGTCATCAACATCGTGCTCGACCCCATCCTCATTTTCGGTCTGTTCGGCTTTCCGCGGCTGGAGGTCGCGGGCGCGGCCATCGCCACCGTCATCGGACAGCTCGTCGGCTCGGCCATCGGTTTTTATCTGAACCTGACGCGCAATCCGGATGTGCATCTGCGCCGCCGCGACATCCGCCCCCATGCCGCCACCATTCGGGAGATCTACGCCGTCGGCATTCCGTCCATCATCATGCAGTCCATCGGCTCGGTCATGGTGTTCGGCATGAACAAGATACTCATTTCCTTTACCGAGGCGGCAACGGCGGTGTTCGGCGCATACTTCAAGCTTCAGAGCTTCGTCTTCATGCCCATCTTCGGGCTGAACAACGCGATGGTGCCTATCATTTCCTATAACTTCGGCGCGGGCAAGCCGGAGCGCTTCCACAGGACCATTCGTCTCTCCACCGTCACGGCCATCGCCATCATGTGCGTGGGACTTGCACTTTTTGAACTGGTCCCCGCCACGCTGCTGCAGCTGTTTTCCCCCTCGGCGGAAATGCTGGCCATCGGCACAGCCGCGCTGCGTATCATCGGTCTGACCTTCCCGCTCGCGGGCTTCTGCATCGTCTCGGGCAGCGTCTTTCAGGCGCTCGGCACACCGTTTTACAGCCTGATCGTCTCCGTCAGCCGCCAGATCTGCGTGCTGCTGCCGGTGGCGTACCTGTTGTCCCTGACGGGGCGGTTGGAGTTGGTGTGGTGGTCGTTCCCCATCGCGGAGTTGGTGAGTCTGACGCTCTCCGCCATTTTCCTGCGGCGCACGCTGCGTCTGGCCGGCGAACGGCTCAGACAGCGGTAAGAAAAAACGGGAGCCGGTCCGTGCGGATCGGCTCCCGTTTTTTTCAGGACTTCAAGAAGGTCTGCGGGTCGATGGGCCTGCCGTCCTTTGTGACGGCGAAGTGCAGATGCGGCGTCATGGCGGCCTCGGCGAGCGAGGTCGTGCCGACCGCGCCGATGACTTGTCCCGCGGAAACATACTGCTCCGGCGAAACGGTCGGAATGCTCTGCAGGTTGGCGTAAGTCGTTTCATAGCCGCCGTCGTGCGCGATGACCACGGTGGTCCCCATCAGGTCGTCCTCGGCAATGGACAGCACCGTACCGGAACAGGCGGCAAGCACCTGCGTCCCCGCGGGGGCCTTGATGTCCATGCCGTCGTGGGTGCGCCAGTCGGCAAGCGTTTCACTGTAGGCTAGTTCGTCCATGCTGAACGCGGCGACGGTCTCCCCGCTCAGCGGCGAGACGATGAGCCGCGGCGCGACGGGCGTGACCGGCTCGACGGTCTCCGGCTCGGGGAGCGCGACCTCCGTGACGGACTGCACCGGCTCCGCCGGCGCTTCGTCCTTCGGCTCCGGCAGCACCGGCGCGGTCGGCTCGGCGGAAATGGGGGCGGTGGCCGGTGGATCGGTCACCGTCGTCGGCGTTTTCTCCGCAGGAGAAGGAAGCAGCATCCAATAGCCCGCAACGGCCAGCGCCGTCAGTCCGAGGAACAGGGCTATGTATAAGCCCGTCCCGCTCATAAGGTGCCGCGCGCCGCGGCGTTTGGGATCATTCATACGCATATCCTTTCTGCCCGAAGCGGGCCATACCATGAAAAAGTTCTGACGGTATTGTGTGCCGTCAGAGCTTTTTCTAAACCTGCAGCGCAAAAAATTTTCACCGCAGGGCGTCAGCGCAGCGCGGCAAAGGCGGCCTTGCCCGCATAGCGGGCGTTTCCGCCGAGCGCCTCCTCGATGGCGAGCAGGCGGTTGTACTTTGCCGTGCGCTCGCCGCGGCAGGGCGCGCCGGTCTTGATCTGCGCGCAGCCAAGGGCGACGGCGAGGTCGGCAATGGTGCTGTCCTCCGTCTCGCCGGAGCGGTGGGACATGACCGCCGCCCAGCCCGCGGCGCGGGCGGTGCGGACGGCCTCCATCGTTTCGGTGAGCGTGCCGATCTGGTTGGGCTTGATGAGAGCGGCGTTGGCAAGCCCGCGCTCCGCGCCGTGCGCGATGCGCGCGGAGTCGGTGACGAACAGGTCGTCGCCGACAAGCTGGAGCCGCCCGCCCAGCGCGGCGTTCAGCGCCTGCCAGCCCGCCTCATCGTCCTCGCCCATACCGTCCTCCAGCGAAAGGAGCGGGTAACGCCCCGCAAGCTTTTGCCAGTAGGCAAGCAGCTCCTCACGCGCGAGCGCCTTGCCGCTTTTCGGCATACGGTAGCGGTCCGTCCCCACCTCGTACCATTCGGAGACGGCGGCGTCCAGCGCCAGATATACATCCTCGCCCGGACGGTAACCCGCCGCCTCGATGGCACGGCAGAGCAGATCGAGCGCCGCCTCGTGACTTGCCAAAGCGGGCGCGTAGCCGCCCTCGTCGCCTACGCCGCAATGCCCGACGAGCGAGCCGAGCGCGTGGTAGATCTCCGCGCCCATGCACAGCGCGTCGCGGAAGGTGTCCGCGCGGACGGGGACGAGCATGAACTCCTGAACGTCGAGCGGGTTTCCCGCGTGCGCGCCGCCGTTGAGTATGTTCATCAGCGGCACGGGAAGCGTGCAGGCGGTCTGCCCGCCAAGCCATTGCCAGAGCGGGACGCCTTCGCTCGCCGCGGCGGCGCGCGCCGCCGCGAGGGAGACGGAGAGCAGGGCATTCGCTCCCAGTCGGCGCTTGTTGCCCGTGCCGTCCAGTTCGCGCATGGCCTGATCGAGCGGGGCGATCTGCCGCGCGTCGAAGCCGCGCAGCAGCGCGGAAAGCTCGTTGTTGACATGCGACATGGCGTGCAGCACGCCCTTTCCGTCATAGCGCCCGCGGTCGCCGTCGCGCAGCTCGACGGCCTCGTGCGCTCCCGTGGACGCGCCGGACGGCACGGCAGCTGCGCCGACCGAGCCATCCTCCAGACGGACCTCCGTTTCCAGCGTGGGATTGCCGCGCGAGTCTAAGATCTCGCGGGCGTGAATGTGTGCGATAGCGGCATTCATAAAACGACCTCCCTAAAACAAAAAATCAGCCATACCAAAGTATGGCTGATTTTGGGCGATCTATGCGTTCAGCGGACGATCAGGCTTCTGCCGTCCATCTCCTCCGGCTTTTCAAGCCCCATCACATCGAGAATGGTCGGCGCAATGTCGGCAAGACGGCCCTCGCGCAGCTCGGTCCCCGCGCCGCAGAGAATGAACGGGACGGGATTGGTGGTGTGCGCGGTCATGGGACTCACGCCGTCGGATTGCAGCATCTGCTCGGCGTTGCCGTGGTCGGCGGTGATCATGGCGATGCCGCCCATCTTGAGCGTCGCGTCCACGACCTTGCCGACGCACTCGTCCACGGTCTCCACCGCCTTGACGGCGGCATCGTAATTGCCCGTATGACCGACCATGTCGCAGTTTGCGAAGTTCAGGATGATGACGTCATACGTGCCGGACTCGATGCGTTCCACGCACTTTTCCGTGACCTCATAGGCGCTCATTTCCGGCTGGAGGTCGTAGGTCGCGACCTTGGGAGAGGCGACCAGCACGCGGTCCTCGCCCGGGTAGGGCGCTTCCACACCGCCGTTGAAGAAGAACGTGACGTGCGCGTACTTTTCCGTCTCGGCGATGCGGAGCTGCGTCAGATCGAGCTTGCTCAGGTATTCGCCAAGCCCGTTTTTGAGCGTGATGCGCGGGAACGCGACCTGCACGTTCGGCATCGTGGCATCGTACTCGGTGTTGCAGACGTAGGTGACGGGGAAATACTCGCGCTGGAAGCCGTCGAACGCAGGATCGACGAAGGCGCGGGTGATCTCGCGGGCGCGGTCGGGACGGTAGTTGAAGAAGATGATAGAGTCGTTGTCGGAGATCGTACCCTCCTTGTCGCAGACGATCGGCTCCACGAACTCGTCGGTCACGCCGTTCTTATAGGATTCCTTCACCGCGGCGACGGGGTCGGGGTTCTGAATGCCTTCGCCGTAGACCATCGCGTCGTAGGCGCGCTCGAGACGGTCCCAGCGCTTGTCGCGGTCCATGGCGTAGTAGCGGCCCATCACGGTCGCGATTTTGCCGACGCCCAGCTCGGCACACTTCTTCTGCGCCTCGGCGACGAAGTCCGCGCCGGAGGTGGGGGAAACGTCGCGCCCGTCGAGGAAGCAATGAAGGTACACACGCTTGAGGCCCTTGATACCGGCCATCTTCAGCAGCGCCCAGACATGCTCCACCGTGGAATGGACGCCGCCGTTGGAAAGCAGACCGTAGAGATGCAGCGCCGTTCCTTTTTCCAAGCAGGCGTCCATCGCGGCGTTGTAGGCGGGATTTTCAAAGAATGTGCCGTCCTCGATGGCGCGGGAGATGCGCGGCAGATCCTGAAACACCACGCGACCGCCGCCGATGTTGGTGTGGCCGACCTCGCTGTTGCCCATCTGCCCCGCGGGAAGACCTACATCCAGACCGGAGGCGGAGAGCCGCGTATGCGCGTATTCGCTGTTCAGGCGGTCAAGCACGGGCGTGTTCGCGCCGCGCACAGCGTTGCCGCGTACCTCGTCGCTCAGGCCGAAGCCGTCCATGATGATGAGGGTGGTGGGAGTTTTATTCATAAGAAAGGCCCCTTTCGATTCAGTCCTGATTGGCTGCGTTGACAATGTCCATGAACTTGCCCGCATCGAGCGACGCGCCGCCGATGAGTCCGCCGTCAATGTCCTCGTGGCTGAGCAGCTCCGCGGCGTTGGCGGGGTTCATCGAGCCGCCGTACTGAATGGTGACGGAGCGGGCGATGCGCGCGCCGTACATGGCTCGGATCGTGGCGCGGATAAAGGCGCAGACCTCTGCGGCCTGCTCGCCGGTCGCGGTCTTGCCCGTGCCGATGGCCCAGATAGGCTCATAGGCAACGACGCAGCGGCGGATGTTTTCCGCCGCCACGCCCGCGAGCGCGGACTTGACCTGCAGAGCGATCAGCTCCATGGTGACGCCCATCTCGCGCTGAGCAAGGCTCTCGCCCACGCAGACGATGGGGTTCAGTCCCGCGTTCAGCGCGGCATGGACCTTCTTGTTGACGATGGCGTCCGTCTCACCGAACATGGCGCGGCGCTCGCTGTGGCCGACGATGACATACTTCACGCCGAGGTCGCGCAGCATTTCGGCGCTGACCTCACCCGTGTAGGCGCCATGATCCTCATAAAACAGGTTCTGCGCGCCGACGGCCACGCGGCTGTCCTTAAAGGCGCGCACGGCTGTGGAAATGTCCACGCTCGGCACGCACACGACCACATCGCACCACTTTGTCTTGGGCAGCAGCGCCTTGAACTCCTCGGCAAATTTCTTCGCTTCGGCAGCGGTCTTGTTCATTTTCCAGTTTCCGGCAATGATGGTTTTACGGTATCTGCGATTCATGGTAATGCTCTCCCTAAAATTTAACGATATAGAAATAAAGTGAAATATCTTACTTATCCAGCAGGCACGCAACGCCCGGCAGCTCCTTGCCCTCAAGGAACTCAAGGGACGCGCCGCCGCCGGTAGAGATGTGCGTGATCTTGTCGGCAAAGCCGAGCTGCTCGGCCGCCGCCGCGCTGTCGCCGCCGCCGATGATGGTCACGGCGCCGCTCTCGGCGAGCGCCTTGGCCATGGCCTTAGTGCCGTTGGCAAAGGCGGGGAATTCAAAAACGCCCATGGGGCCGTTCCAGACGATGGTCCCCGCGCCGCGCGTCGCCGCGCAGAACAGCTCGATCGTCTTGGGGCCGATGTCCATGCCCATCATGTCCGCGGGGATGTGCATCGCGTCCACCACGGTCGGCTCGGCATCGGCGGAAAACTCCTTCGCCGCCACGGTATCGACCGGCAGCAGAAGCTTGACGCCCTTCGCCTTGGCCTTTTCGATCATCTCAAGCGCGTAGGCGCACTTATCCTCCTCCAGCAGCGACTTGCCGATCTCGCCGCCCTGCGCCTTAGCGAAGGTGTATGCCATGCCGCCGCCGATGATGACGGTGTCGGCCTTTTCCAGCAGGTTGTTGATGACGGCGATCTTGTCGCTGACCTTCGCGCCGCCGAGTACGGCGACAAACGGACGCTTGGGATCGTCGAGCGCCTTGCCCATGACCTCCAGCTCCTTGGCGACCAGCAAGCCGGACACAGCGGGAAGGTAGGCGGCCACGCCCGCGGTGGAGGCGTGCGCGCGGTGGACCGAGCCGAACGCGTCGGAAACATAGACCTCCGCCATGGAAGCCAGTTCCTTCGCCAGCGCGGGATCGTTCTTCGTCTCGCCCTTTTCAAAGCGGGTGTTCTCCAGCAGCAGGATCTCGCCGCCCTTGAGTGCCGCGGCCTTGGCCTTGGCATCGGGGCCGACCACATCATGCGCGAAGAGGACCGGCTTGCCGAGAAGTGCGGAAAGGCGCTCGGCGACGGGCGCGAGCGTAAGCTTTTTCAGGGACTTCTTCCACTTTTCCTCGGTCAGCTCGGCGGGGTCCTTGCCCTTTTCGGTCTGCTTCTTCACCCACTTTTCAAAGTCCGGCTCGGGCTTGCCGAGGTGGGAGCAGGCGATGACCGCCGCGCCCTGTGCGAGCAGATATTGAATGGTCGGCAGAGCGGCGACAATGCGCTTGTCGGATGTGATCTCGCCGGTGGCCTTATCCTGCGGGACATTGAAGTCGCAGCGCAGCAGGACCTTCTTGCCCGCCATATCGATGTCGTACACAGTCTTTTTGTTGTAGTTCATAGTGATGCTCCTTCTATGATAAAGTTTACGGATCACTCCTGTCGCTCCGCCATCTCGCCCGTTCCCTTCAGCCCCGGGAAGCCAAGCTGCTTGAGCGCCTCGTAGGTCAGGATGGCAACGGAGTTCGAGAGGTTCAGGCTGCGCGCTTCGGCGCGCATGGGGAGGCGGATGCAGCGGTCGTAGTGCGCCCTGCGGAAATCCTCCGGCAGTCCCGCGGTCTCCTTGCCAAAAAAGAGCCAGCAGCCGTCGTGAAATTCCGCCTCGCAGTAGTCCCGCGGGGCCTTCGTCGTGGCGAGCCAGCAGTCCTCGGCAGCTTCGGGGCACCGCGCGAAGAGGTCGGCAAGGCTTTCGTACACGCTCACCCGCACGAGATGCCAGTAGTCCAGTCCGGCGCGTTTGACCGCGCGGTCGGAAATATCGAAGCCCAGGGGCTTTACAAGGTGCAGCTCCGCGCCGGTGGCGGCGCAGGTGCGCGCGATGTTGCCGCAGTTCTGCGGGATCTCCGGTTCGACGAGTACGATATGGAGCATACGGCATTCGCCCCCTTTTTACGAAAGTCTGCTTATTATACCGCGTAAAGTTTACGAAATCAACCATAAATATGGTTTTCTCAAACAATATTTTGCACATTGCAGGAAATCATGCAGCCCATGAAAAACTTTTTGGAAAAATTGCAGGAAAAGGTGGATTTTTTCAAATGGTCTGGTATAATACATTATAAGTATGAGTTCGCATGAGGGAGGGGAATATCCGATGGACCAGAAGATCGCCGTGCTGTTCATGCCGGATAACATCACCCATACCGAGGAAAAGACGCCGCTGATGCTGCAGCCCATTCTGTTCTGCCCCATCCTGACCTGGATGTGCGCGGAGCTGATCGAGCGCGGCATAGAGCGGCTTTTTGTTGTCTCTGACATTTCCGCACAGGAAACGATGCGCCCCTATCTCCCGCAGGGCGCGGAGATCACGTTCGTGGACGGCGCGAAGCATGGCGAGGAGCTTTTGAAGCTGCTCGCCGACGAACAGGGCGATGTCCTCATCGTCAACGGCGTAGTGCTGCCGGTGGGCGTGTTCTCCGGCGGCGCGGTCTACTCCGCGAGCGCCGCGGCCTGCTGCGAGGTACTGCGTGAGCATGGCGCGTTTGCCGCGTTTCCCAAGGGTTGCCAAATCTCACAGGGCTTTCTGCCCATCGGGGATGCGGAGGAGCTGCGCGCCGCGCAGCCCATGTGCCGTCAGAAGATCGCGGAAAAGCATCTGGCGAACGGCGTGGTCATCCTGGACGCGAACAGCGTTTACATCGACCCCCGCGTGAAGATCGGCGCGGGAACGACCCTCCTGCCCGGCACCATTCTCCGCGGCAAAACGGTCATCGGCAGAGACTGCGTCATCGGCCCGAACGCCATGGTGCGTGACTGCACAGTGGGCGACGGCACGGAGATCAACGCCTCCCAGACGAATGAGAGCGTCATCGGCAGCCACACCGCTGTGGGGCCGTTTGCCTACATCCGCCCAAACTCGACCATCGGCGACCATGTCAAGGTCGGCGACTTTGTGGAGATCAAGAACTCCGTCATCGGAAACGGCACGAAGATCTCGCACCTGACCTATGTCGGCGACAGCGACTGCGGCGAACGCATCAACTTCGGCTGCGGCACGGTCACGACGAATTACGACGGCTTCCGGAAATACCGCTGCACCATTGGGGACGACAGCTTCATCGGCTGCAACACCAATCTGGTCGCGCCCGTCACCGTCGGCAGAGGAAGCTACATTGCCGCCGGCTCGACCATCACCGACGATGTGCCGGAGGACGCGCTGGCGCTCGCCCGCACGAAGCAGACGGTCAAGGAGGGGTGGGCGGCCCGCCGCCGCGCCCTGTCCGGCAAGGGAAAGAAGAAGTAAAAACTTATTACATATTATTTATAACGAAAGAGGGAGTGTTGGAATTATGATTTCTCGCGGCAAGGACATCAAGATCTTCACCGGCAATGCGAACCCCAAGCTGGCCGTCGATATCTGCAAGATCATCGGCACCAAGCTCGGCGAGAGCGAGGTCAAGAGCTTCGCGGACGGCGAGGCTTCCGTCTCTCTGTATGAGACCGTGCGCGGCAGCGACGTGTTCCTCATCCAGTCCACCTGCAAGCCCGTCAACGACAGCCTTATGGAGCTGCTCATCATGGTCGACGCCTGCCGCCGCGCCAGCGCGGGCCGCATCACGGCCGTCATGCCGTACTTCGGCTACGCCCGTCAGGACCGCAAGGCCAAGAGCCGCGATCCCATCTCCGCCAAGCTCGTCGCCAATATGCTCGTTGCCGCCGGCGTGGACCGCGTGCTGACCATGGACCTGCACGCCAGCCAGATCCAGGGCTTCTTCGACATTCCCGTGGATAACCTGTTCGGCAACCCCATTTTCGTGGATTACTACGCCAAGAAGTTCGGCGCGCATTGCGAGGATATGGTCGTCGTCAGCCCCGATGTCGGCTCCGTTGCCCGCGCCCGCACCTTCGCCCAGAAGCTGCACATGAACCTTGCCATCGTCGATAAGCGCCGCCAGAAGGCCAACCAGTGTGAGGTCATGAATGTTATCGGCGATGTCGAGGGCAAGGAGTGCATCCTCTTCGACGATATGGTCGATACCGCCGGCTCCCTCTGCAACGCCGCCAAGGCGGTCGTTGAAGTCGGCGGCGCGAAGAAGGTCTACGCCTGCGCGAGCCACGGCGTTCTCTCCGGTCCCGCGCTTGAGCGCCTTGAGGCGAGCTGCATCGAGGAGCTGGCCCTGCTCGATACCATTCCCGCTCCCGTCGGCGAAGCGGAGCTGGCCAAGGCCCGCACGAAGTACCTGACGGTCGCGCCCATGTTCGCCGAGGCGATCGAGCGCACCTACCAGGAGATCTCCATCGCAAAGCTGTTCAACTAAAAGCAAAAGGGAGGGGGCGCGGCAGCGCCCCCTTTTCAGGTAGTCGCTATGTTTTTTGGAAAGAAAGTCACCGGCCCCGCGGAATGGCTGCTCGTCTGCCTCGGGAATTACGGAAAGCAGTATGAGAACACACGCCACAATGTCGGCTTTATGGCCGCCGAGCGGCTCATCGAAAAGCGGGACCTGCGCTGCAACCGCCTGCGCTTCCGCGCGCTCACGGAGCTGATCGAGTTCGGCGGCGCGCGCGTGCTGCTGATGATGCCGCAGACTTATATGAACCTTTCCGGCGAGGCGGTCGGCGAAGCGGCGCGGTTCTACAAGATCCCGAGCGATCATGTTCTCGTCATCTACGACGATGTGTCGCTGCCGCTCGGCAAGCTCCGCATCCGCGCGAACGGCTCGGCGGGCGGACACAACGGCATCAAGAACATCATCGCCCACCTCGGCACCGACGCGTTCCCACGCGTGAAGGTCGGCGTCGGCGCGCCGAGCCATCCGGACTACGACATGGTGGACTGGGTCATCGGTACCTTTTCCGCGCAGGAGAAGAAGGTCGTGAACGAGGCCATTGACCGCGCGCTCGACGCGGCGGAGTGCATCGTCGCCCACGGCGTGACCGAGGCGCAGAACCGCTTTAACTGAGCGAGAATTTACAATTCATACATTTACATTTCTCCTCCGGCATAGTATACTGCCGGAGGAGATATCCTTATAGAACATAGAAAACGATGTGTGTGCGGGTACAGGCCTCCCCTCTGCGGGGCGGGCTGCGCCCTTTTGCGCTTTGCGGAAGAAAGGAGGGGGACATGTGCAGGAATTGAACCGGTCGATCGCTTCGCTGCCGGAGCTGCGGGAGCTGGCGGAAATTCTCCGCCTCGGCGCCGGACCGGCAGCGGTCAGCGGCGTGAGCGGCGTACACCGCGCCATGCTCGGCGCGGCGCTGCGGCAGGAGACGCAGCGTCCCCTTACCGTCCTCTGCGCCGACGAGCAGGAAACGCGCCGTATGGCCGCCGACCTCGCCGCCCTGACGGGCGAGGAGCCGGTCATACTGCTCGCGCGCGAATGGCGGCTGCACGACCGCGTGGCCGCATCGCATGAGCGTGAGCAGGAGCGGCTGGACGCGCTGTGCCGCATGGCCTTCGGCAAGGCGGGCATCGTTGTGGCGGCGGTCGATGGGCTGCTCCAGCGGACGCTGCCGCCGTCTGCCCTGCGTGACGCGGTGTTCACGCTGAAAGTCGGCGGGGAATACGACCTGCGCGCGCTCGCCGCGCGGCTGACCGCCGCGGGCTACGCCCGCACCGAGCAGGTCGAGGGCGCGGGGCAGTTCGCCGTGCGCGGCGGCATTTTGGATATTTACTCTCCGATGTACGCGCCCGTGCGCGTGGAGTTTTTCGACACCGAGATCGACGCGATGGGCGAGTTCGATGTCGCCACCCAGCGCCGCACAAAGAACATAGAAGAGTTGACCGTGCTGCCCGCCGCCGAGGTGCTGCCCGATGCCGCCGAGGGCGGACGGGACGCCATGCTCGCGCGCATGGAGCACGCAGCGGCGCAGCTTGCCAGAAGGGAAGCGACGGAAAAAACCGCCGCCGCGCTCCGCGCGGACGCGGAGCGTCTGCGCGAGAGCCTGCCGCTCGGCGGCATGGACCGCTATCTCGCCGCCGCCTACCCCACGCCGGTGTGCGCGGCGGACTATCTGCCGGAGCGCGCCGTGGTCCTCGTCAGCGAGGACAGCCGCGTGCTGGAACGCCTGCGGGCGTGGACGCTCGAGCAGAACGAAGACCGGAAGGCGCTGGTGGAGGATGGCGTGCTTGCCGGGCCGTTCGCGTCGCTCGCGCTGGACGCGGACGATCTTGCGCGGCGGCTCGCCGCCTGCTCCGTCGTGCTGTGCGACAGCCTGCCGACCTCGCGCTATCTGGTCCCCCCGCGTGCGCTGCTGAGCGTCAACGCGCGCCAGCTCCCCTCCTACGGCGGAAGTCTGGAGACCGCCGCCGCGGACATGGCGCATTATCTTGCCGCCGGAAGCGGCGTGCTGGTCCTGTGCGGCAACGAAACGCGCGGGAAAAACCTGCAACGCCTGCTCGCCGAGCGCGGGATGCGCGTCCGGCTCGACCTTGCGAACAGGAGCCTGCCTGCCGCGGGCGAGGCCGTCATCGGTCTCGGCGCACTCAGCGCGGGCTGCGAATATCCCCAGCTGCACCTCGTCATTCTGGCAGAGGGGCAGCTCACCGCGCCGGTGAGCGGCAGGCCGCCGCGCACCGTGCGCCCCAAAAAGGAGACGAGCCGCCAACGGCTCCAATCCTACACCGACCTGACCCCCGGCGACCTTGTCGTACACACCCACCACGGCATCGGACGCTTCGTCGGCATGGAGCGCATCCGCGTGGACGGCGCGGACAAGGATTATATCAAGATCGCCTATGCGGGCAGCGACAGCCTGTATGTCCCCGCGACGCAGCTCGACATGGTGTCGAAGTACATCGGCGGGCGCGGCGAGGACGAGGGCGAGCATGTCAAGCTCAGCCGCCTCGGCGGCACGGACTGGACGCGCGCCAAGTCGCGCGCGAAGGCGGCGGCAAAGGACCTTGCCAAGGGACTCATCAAGCTTTATGCCGAACGCCAGCGCCGTCCGGGCTTTGCCTTTTCGCCGGACTCGACCTGGCAGCGCGAGTTTGAGGACGCCTTCGACTACGAGGAGACCGACGACCAGCTGCGCGCCATCGCCGAGATCAAGGCCGACATGGAGCGTGCGCGGCCGATGGACCGCCTGCTCTGCGGCGATGTGGGCTACGGGAAAACCGAAGTCGCGCTGCGCGCGGTGATGAAGTGCATACTCGACGGCAAGCAGGCGGCCATTCTCGTGCCGACCACCGTGCTGGCCCAGCAGCACTACGCCACCGCCATCAACCGCTTCCGCAGCTTCCCCGTGACCGTCGAGGTCCTCTCCCGCTTCAAGACCCCCGCGCAGAAAAAGAGGATATTGCAGGACGCGGCGGAGGGGCGGATCGACCTGCTCATCGGCACGCACTCTCTGCTGCAAAAGAGCCTGCACTTCAAGGATCTCGGATTGCTCGTCATCGACGAGGAGCAGCGCTTCGGCGTGACGCACAAGGAAAAGCTCAAGGAGCTTTCCAGACAGGTGGACACGCTCACGCTCTCGGCAACGCCTATTCCGCGCACGCTCAACATGGCGCTGTCCGGTCTGCGCGATATGTCCACCATCGAGATGCCCCCGCAGGACCGCCAGCCCGTGCAGACCTATGTCCTCGAGCATGACTGGGGCGTGATCGCCGAGGCCATTCGCCGCGAGCTTGCCCGCGGCGGGCAGGTCTACTACCTGCACAACCGCGTGGAGACCATCGACCGCTGCGCCGCGCAGCTCAAAAAGCTGCTGGGCGAAGAGGTCAGCATCGCGGTCGCCCACGGCAAGCTGGACGAAAAGGGACTTTCCGCCGTCATGCAGCGCTTTTCCGACGGCGAGGCGCAGGTGCTGGTCTGCACGACCATCATCGAGACCGGCATCGACATTCCGAATGTCAACACGCTCATCATTGAAGACGCCGACCGGCTCGGCCTTGCCCAGCTCCACCAAATCCGCGGGCGCATCGGCCGCAGCGCGCGACGCGCTTACGCCTATATGACCTACCGCGCGGGCAAGATCCTCACCGAGGTCGCCGCCAAGCGCCTGACCGCCATCCGCGAGTACGCGGAATTCGGCTCGGGCTTCCGCATCGCCATGCGCGACCTGGAGATCCGCGGCGCGGGCAACCTGCTCGGCCCCGAGCAGTCGGGCTACATGATGAGCGTGGGCTACGATATGTACCTTCAGCTTCTGGAGGAGGCCGTACTCGAGGAGCGCGGTGAGAAGAAGGCGGCGCGTGCCGACTGCTCCGCCGACCTGACCGTTTCGGCCAACCTGCCGGAGAGTTATATCCCCTCCGGCGAGCAGCGCATGGATGTGTACCGCCGCATCGCGGCGCTGCGTACCCGCGAGGAGGCGCAGGACCTGCTCGACGAGCTGCTTGACCGCTACGGCGAGCCGCCCGCGAGTACGCTCGCCCTGCTGGATGTGGCGCTGCTGCGCTGCGCCGCCGTATCCGCGGGCATCCGCGACATTGACCAGCGCGGCGACTCCATCACCTTCACCTTCGGCGGTGAAATGCCGGTCGAGGCGGTGATGCGTCTTTGCACGCTGGGGAAGAACAAGCGCCGGCTGACGCTCTCCGCCGGCGCCGAGCCAAAGCTGTCGCTGCGGCTCGGTAAGGACGAGGAGCCGCTTAAGGCGGCGCTCGAACTGGTCGAGAGCCTTGCACCCGCGGAGGACGCCTGACCCTGTACTCGCATTGCCCCGCGGCAATGTGCGATAAAATCTGATGGGAAAGAAAGAGGAAACGAAGATGAAACGAATTTTGGCTGCGGCGCTTTCGCTGGCGCTGCTCTGCTCGCTGGCCGCCTGCGGCAGCAAGGACGGCTTCGCCGAGGGCAAGGTCAAGGAGGGCCTCTGCTATCAGCTCACCGGCATTTCGCCCGATGCCGCCGCCATGAAGGTGGACGGCGTGGAGGTGCCGATGGATATGTATTTCTACAATCTCTGCTACACCGCCTCCTACATGGAAAGCTATCTGAATATGTACGGCATGGACCTTGACTGGAGCATGGAGCTTCAGGAGGGGGTGACCATGCTCGACACGGTGAAGGAGGGCGCGCTGAGCAACGCCATGGGCTACGCCGTGATCGAGGCGATGGCGAAAGAGAATAATGTGATCCTGAGCGAGGAGGACATCGCAGCCATCGAGGAGACGCGCCAGAGCGTGATCGAGGAATTCGGCGGCGAGGAGAACTACCGCGCGGAGCTGGCAAAGGTCGGCCTGGGCGAGGAAAGCTACGCGCGTATGTCCCGCTCCGACTACCTTTATGACGCGCTCGAGAAGCTGACCGAGACGGAGGGCAGCAGCCTGTATCCCACGGATGAGCAGCTTATTGCCCGCGCGGCGGAGCAGGGCTACATGACAGCCGACCATATCCTCCTGCTCACGCGCGATATGTCCACCCATCAGGAGCTGGACGAGGAGACCGTTGCACAGAAGAAGGCGCTTGCCGAGGAACTTTTACAAAAAATTCGGAATTACGACGGCGACGACCTGACGGCGTATTTCACCGAGCTGGCCGACGAATACAGCGAAGACTCCGGCCGCACCTCCAGTCCCGGCGGCTACACCTTCCCGTCTGGCCAGATGGTCGCGGAGTTTGAAAACGCCGCCGCCGCGCTCGCCGAGGGCGAGGTCAGCAACATCGTGGAGAGTACCTACGGCTACCACATCATTCTTCGAAAGCCGCTCGACGAAGAGAAGGTCGTCAGCGCCATGCGCGAGAGCTGCTTCAGCGACCTCCTTGAGGAGCGTCTGGACAGCGCTGCGGTGGAGATGAACCCGCGCGTGGAGGCGCTGGATGTGGCCGGCGTTTACGACGCTTTTGTGGCGTCGGTGAGCGCCGACGAGGACAGCGCGGCGGACGGCTCCGCGGAAGGCGGGAGCGCTGTGACGGACAAGGAGCAGGAAAACGCCGAAAAGTGAGCGTGACGCAGAAAATGCTGCAAAACCGTTAATTATTTAACAAAATGCAGGATAGCCGTCAAATCTCGCGCGAAAAAGTGAAATTTTGCAGTTGATTTTTCATGCGCGCCTGTTGTATAATCGGAAATGAAAATAGACCCCTGCGAACCCTCAAATTTTTTATAAAAGGAGACATCTCATGAAAGAACTTTATGTTGTGAACTGCTGCCGTACCGCCGTCGGTTCCTTTGGCGGCTCCCTGAAGAACACCCCTGCCGCTGAGTTGGGCGCTATTGTTGTCAAGGAAGCGCTCAAGCGCGCGAATGTCGCCCCTGAAAATGTCGACGAGCTGATGTTCGGCTGCATCCTGACCTCCGGTCTCGGTCAGAACGTCGCCCGTCAGGTCGGCATCGGCGCGGGTCTGCCCTACTCCGTTCCCGCCTACACCGTCGGCATGGTCTGCGGCTCCGGCATGAAGTCCGTCATCGAGGCAGGCCGCGCCATTCTCGCGGGCGACGCCGACATCATCGTCTGCGGCGGCACCGAGAACATGAGCGCCGCTCCTTATGCCGCTCCCGACGCCCGCTGGGGCGCGCGCATGGGCGACAAGAAGCTGGTCGACACCATGATCAAGGACGGTCTGTGGGACGCGTTCAACAATTACCACATGGGTACCACCGCCGAGAACATCTGCGATGTGTGGGGCATCACCCGCGAAGAGCTTGACGCCTTCGGCGTCGCCTCCCAGCAGAAGACCGAGGCCGCGCAGGCTGCCGGCCGCTTTGACGATGAGATCGTTCCCGTTCCCGTCAAGGTCAAGAAGGAGATCGTCGAGTTCAAGAAGGATGAGTTCCCCCGCGCCGGCGCCTCTATGGAGGGTATGGCCAAGCTCAAGGGCGCGTTCCCTGTCGGCCCCGAGGGCGTTGAGGATCAGGTCGTTCACACCTTCCAGCCCACCGAGATCCACGAGGCGGATGCCCGCAAGCATGTTCAGCGCGTGACCGCCGGTCAGTCCTCCGGCATCAACGACGGCGCTGCCGCCATCGTTCTCGCCTCCGGTGAGGCCGTCAAGAAATATAACCTCAAGCCCATGGCGAAGCTCATCGGTTGGGGCCAGGGCGGCGTCGATCCCAAGATCATGGGCGTCGGTCCCGTTCCCGCCTCCCGTCAGGCCATGGCCAAGGCCGGTGTGACCATCGAGGACATCGACCTCGTCGAGGCCAACGAAGCCTTTGCCGCGCAGTCCATCGCCGTCGCGCGCGAGCTGCACTTCGACATGAGCAAGGTCAATGTCAACGGCGGCGCCATCTCCATCGGTCACCCCGTCGGCGCCTCCGGCGCGCGCATCATCGTCACCCTCCTGCACGAGATGCTCAAGCGTCCCGATGCCAAGAAGGGTCTTGCCACTCTCTGCATCGGCGGCGGTCAGGGCGTTGCCACCGTGTTCGAAAAGTGCTGAGAAGCATCTACCGCAGTACCCGATAAAGAACAAAACGCATCTGCCGCGAAAACGCGGCAGATGCGTTTTTCGAAGGAGCGGTCCATCTCCTCCTGCAGACGCTCCGGAAAGCGGTGGACATGCCAGCCGTCCGCGGCGGCTAGGAGCGGGCATCTGCCCGTGCGCGGCACGCTTGCTTTTTCCCGCTCGCCGTGCTACACTGATAAACAGGAAATCATTTCCCTTTGCGGAATCTATTTTTCTTGGAAAGGATACCATATACTATGGACGTCAAAGAAATTCTCCGTCATGTTGACCACACGCTCCTCGCCCCCACCGCAACATGGGAGGAGATCCGGCAGATCTGCGACGACGGCATGAAATACGGCTGCGCGAGCGTCTGCATCCCGCAGACCTATGTCGCCCATGCCGCGCACTACATTGCCGACCGACAGAATTACGGCTTCGGCCAGCTGCCCGTCTGCACGGTCATCGGCTTCCCGAACGGCTACATCCCTACCGGCATCAAGTGCATGGAAGCCGAGGCCGCCGTGGCCGACGGTGCGACCGAGATCGACATGGTCATCAACCTCGGCTGGGTCAAGGAGGGCGAATACGACAAGGTCCTGCAGGAGATCAACTCCGTCAAGATCTCCTGCCACGGCAACGTTCTCAAGGTCATCATCGAGACCTGTATGCTCACGGAGGAGGAGAAGATCAAGCTCTGCGAGGTCGTGTCCAACTCCGCGGCGGACTATATCAAGACCTCCACCGGCTTCGGCGG
>CAKTEZ010000017.1 GCA_934553255.1 uncultured Oscillospiraceae bacterium | reverse complement strand
TCTGCGGCGACCTGTTCAAGGTCACCCCGATGCTCATCGAGGCGTTCAAGGCTGCCAAGGCCGCGAAGTAAGGAAAATTTTTCCAAAGGAAGGCGCGAAGCTTCGCGCCTTCCTTTTTTGCGCTTTTCACGGTCGTATGTGAGGCGTATTTGCAGATTTTGCCGCGCCGCATTTTGCTTTTGCCGGAAATACTACGGTTGGGTATTGCACGGAAAAAGACAAGGGGAGAAAAACGATGAAGCAAAATTTTGCAGTTCTCGCGGTCACGGCGCTGCTGCTCGCTTCGCTCACCGCCTGCGGCGGCAATAAAAACAGCGGCACGGCCGGTAATACGGCGAACGGCGGCGTCAACGGCGCGGAGAACGGGACCACGAGCGGCATGACCGGCGAGACCGACAGCGGCTCCAATGTCAGCGGCGAGCTTAAGACGGACCCTGCCACCGGCACGCGCTACACCGGACGGGAAAACGATTCTGTCGTGCGCTATGGCAACGGCTATGGCAACACGAGCGCGGACAAGACCGCGGGCAATAAGAACGCGACCGCGAACGCCACGCTCCACGGCAGCTACAACAATCCCACCGGAACGCCTGCGGGCCGCGCGTCCGCGTCGGCGCGGGGCCTTTCCGACGAAGTGCGCTACCGGCTCATGCTGGAGAACGCCCGCGTCCATGACACCGACGGCTTTCTGCTCGACGGCGAAAACGCACGTTACAACACCTTTCGGTAAGAAAAATGGCGGAGCGAGGGTCGTGAGCGGCCGTCTCTCCGCCGTTTTCCGCGTTGACAAAGGCGAAAAAAACCGTTATCATTGGGGAAGATAACGAAACAGGGAACGGAGAGTATGGAATGGAAAGGGACCTGCACGCCAAGCTGACCGTGCGAATTTTTACCGATGAAAAGTGCTTCGGCCCCGGGGTGGCGGAGCTGCTGCGCCGCGTACGCGAGCAGCGTTCTCTGCGCGCGGCGGCGCTGTCGATGAACATGGCCTATTCCAAGGCGTGGACGGTGCTGCGCACAGCGCAGGAGGCCTTGGGCTTCAAGCTGCTCTCCTCCTCGACCGGCGGGCGGAACGGCGGCGGCGCGACGCTCACGCCGGAGGGTGAACAGATGCTCGCGGCCTATGAGGACTACTGTGCGAAGCTCAATGCCTACGGCGAGGCGCTGTTTGCGGAGACTTTCGGCTTTTACGACGCGCTGACAAAGGAGAAAACGGAATGATCTACAACATTCTTGCGGTCGGCGACGTGGTGGGCGAGTGCGGCGTAAAGCACCTCAGCCGCCACCTGCGGAGCCTGAAAAAACGCAAAAGCATACATTTTACGGTCGTCAACGGGGAAAATGCCGCGATGGTCGGCCTGACGCCGAACGATGCGGACGATATTTTCGCCGCAGGCGCGGACGTGATCACGCTCGGCAACCACACCTTCGGCAAGCTGCAGATCCGGGATTATCTGGACGACTGCCCTTACATTCTGCGCCCCGCGAATCTCGGCAGCCGCGTACCAGGGCGCGGCTATGCGGTGTATGACTGCGGCGCGGCGCGCATTGCCGTGATGAACCTCATCGGGCGCTGCGACCTGAGCTTTCATGCCTCGAACCCGTTCCTCATGGCGGACGGGCTGCTCAAGGCGGCGGAGAGGCCGACCTTTACCCTCGTCGATTTCCATGCCGAGGCGACGAGCGAAAAGCTTGCGCTGGCGTACTATCTTGACGGGCGCGTGAGCGCCCTCTGGGGAACGCATACCCATGTCCCCACGGCGGACGAGGAGGTTTTCCCCAAGGGAACGGGCTACCTCACCGACCTCGGTATGACCGGCGCGGCGGTAAGCGTGCTGGGCATCGAGCCGAGCCAGTCCGTCGAGACCTTTCTGGGCGGACTGCCGGGGCGCTACCGCGCGCCGGAGGGACCCTGTAAGCTGCAGGGGGCCGTTTTTTCGCTCGACAGCGAGACCGGACTTTGCGTCGGCGTGGAGCGCGTCGATGTGCGATAGAGAAAGAAGGAAACGATATGTCCATCGAAAAAGTCAGAGCGTATTTCGATCAATTCGGTATCGCGGACCGCATCCGCGAGTTTGATGTGTCCAGCGCCACCGTCGATCTGGCGGCGGTCGCCGTCGGCGTCGAGGGCGCGCGCATCGCCAAATCCATGAGCTTCAAGCTCGGCGAGGAGCCGATCATCGTCGTGGTCGCGGGCGACCGGAGGATCGACAACGCGAAATACAAAGCGCAGTTCCATCAGAAGGCCAAAATGCTGACCTTCGACGAGGCCTGCGCCTTTACCGGCCACGCGCCGGGCGGCGTCTGCTCGTTTGCCCTGCCGGAGAACATCAGGACCTATCTTGACATGTCGCTCCAACGCTTTGAGACGGTGTTTCCCGCCGCGGGCAGCAGCAACAGCGCCATTGAAATGACCTGCGCGGAGCTGGAGAAATACTCCTCCAACTTCTCCGGCTGGGTCGATGTCTGCAAGCCCAGAGAGGGCTGAGAAAGGGGAGAGTGCGATGCCCGTCCGGATCGTTCACGCGGCGGACTTTCACCTCGACAGCGCGTTCGGCGCGCTCAGCGCCGAACAGGCGAAGCTGCGCCGCCGCGAGAGCCGTGCCGCCGCGGAGCGGCTCGCAAATTACATCAACCAAAACGGGATCGATGTGGTGCTGCTCGCCGGAGACCTGTTCGACGGCGAGACGACCTACCGCGAAACGGGCGAACAGCTGCTCGAAGCGCTCGGCAGCATGAGTGCGCGTGTATTCATCGCGCCGGGCAACCACGATTTTTATTCGGCGCGTTCGCTCTATGCGGTGCTTCCGTGGCCGGAAAACGTGCATATATTCAAAACGCGGGAGATCGAGCGCGTGGAACTGCCGGAGCTGGGCTGCGCCGTGTACGGCGCGGCGTTCACCGCGCCCGCGCAGGAGACGAGCCTGCTCGCGGGCTTCCATGCGCCGGAGGACGGACTGGTGCGGTTGGGCGTGCTGCATGCCGACCTGAACGCGGCGGAGGCGCGCTATGATTCGGTCACGCGCGAGGAGATTGCGGCGAGCGGCCTTGATTATCTTGCCCTTGGCCATACGCATGAATACGGCGGTGTGTGCAGGGCGGGCGGCACGGCCTACGCCTACTCCGGCTGCATCGAGGGACATGGCTTCGACGAGCTGGGCGAGCGCGGTTTCCTGACGGGAACGGTGGAGCGCGGCGGCGCCGCGCTTGAATTTGTGCCGTTTGCCCGCCGCCGCTATGAGATCCTGCGCGTTGCGGTGACCGGAAAAGCGCCGGAGGCGGCGCTGCGCGAGGCGCTGCCGGCGGATACGGCGCGCGACCTGTACCGCGTGATCCTGACCGGCGAAACGGACGAGCGCGGCGTGGACCTGCGCGCGTTGACAGAACGCTTCGGACCGGAGTTCTTTTCGCTGGAGCTGCGGGACAAGACCCGCATCGGCGAGGATGTGTGGGCGCGCGCGGAGGAGGATTCGCTGCGCGGCGCATTTTTGCGCGAGCTTCGCGCACAATATGAACAGGCGGGAGAGGAAGCGCGCGCCGTGATCGAGCGCGCCGCGCGCTTCGGCCTTGCCGCGCTCGACGAGCGCGACTTGTAGAGAGGAGCCGAAAGATGGCAGTTTATTTGGCAAGATCGCCCAAACAGGACAAGACCCTGCTGGTCGGCGTCCGCGCGGGCGGACTGACGGGCTTTGCCGCCCTGCGCTATGACCTTCGCAGCCTGCTGCGCTACATCTGTGCGTTACTGGCTGCGCTCGCCGCGCTCCGGCGGCTGGCAAGACGGTAAAAGATCGCGTCCGCTTCGGCGGGCGCGATTTTTTTGGCTGTTCTTTGCTCCCCCGTTACGGAAAGTTTTTCCTTGTCCTGCGGTGGAAAAGGTGGTACACTATTTTTCTATGAGCCTGCGCGGGCTGCCGCGCGGCAAAAAAAGAAAGGGGGACTGCCGTATGGCGGAAAAGAAACGCTCGATCCTCGCGTCCGCAAGCCTGGTCATCGTCGTGATGCTTGCATCCAAGCTGCTTGGCTTCGTGCGGCAGATGGTCATCGCGGGCGCGTTCGGCGCAGGCGTGGAGACCGACCTCTATTTCGTTTCGAGCGACTTCATGCTCAACCTCTCCGGCGCGCTGCTCTCGGCGCTGACCACAGCGCTCATCGCGCGCTACATCGAGATCGCCGTGCGCGAGTCCCGCGGCGCGGCGAACGCCGTCGCCTCGCAGATGCTCTCGCTCTTCCTGCTCATGGGCGCGGCGTGCATTCTGCTCATCAACCTGTTTGCGCCGCAGGCGGCGCATCTGCTTGCGCCCGCCTACACCGGCGCGGAGGCGGAGCAGCTGGTGCGGTATCTCCGCTTCTTCTCCGTGGCCTTTGTGTTCACGGCGTTTCAATCCATCTACGCCTCGGTCCTCAATGCGAACGAGCGCTTTATCCCCGGCAAGCTCTACGGACTGGTCTACAACCCCGTCGCCATCGCCTGCGTGCTGCTGCTCGCCCCACGCTTCGGCATCCGCGTGCTGCTGTGGGCGTACCTTGCGGGCAATGTCCTGCAGACGCTGCTGCTGCGCCGCTGCAACCGCGGCGTCTTCGCGTTCCGTCCCGCGCTGGACCTTCACGATGAAAACATCCGCTGTCTCGTCCGGTTGTCCGTTCCGCTGCTGCTGAGCAACATTTTTTTACAGCTCAACAGCATCGTGGACAAGGCGCTCTGCTCCTATCTCGGCGAGGGCATCGCGTCCAACTATCAGTACGCCTACACGCTCGAGCAGTTCGTCACCTCCACCATCACCGCCACGCTGAGCCTGATCCTGCTCTCGCGCTATTCGGAGTATGTGGCGAAGGACGACACGGCGAGCCTTCTCCGCACATTCCGCCAAAGCGTCGGCGGACTGGTGCTGTTCCTTGCCCCCATCGCGCTGCTCACGGGCGTTTTTGCTTATGACCTCGTAAGCATCGTGTACCTGCGCGGCGCGTTTGACGCGGCGGCGGTGGAGCAGACCGCCCGCGCGCTCACCGGCTTTGCCGTGGGCTTCCCGCTCGTCGCCATGCGCGAGATGTATATTCGCCTCCACCTTGCCTATCAGGACACGCGCCGCCCCATGCTGGCAAATGTCGCCGCGGTGGCGCTCAACGCAGCGCTGAGCATCGCGCTCGCTCCGCTCGTCGGCATTTTCGGCATCGCGCTGGCGACCAGCCTGAGCGTGCTGCTGACCATCGCGCTGCTCGACCGCTCGACGAAGCGGTATCTTCCGCGCTTCCGCTTTGCGCTGCTGCTCCCAACGCTCTGGCGGACGGCGCTGGGCGGCGCTGCGGCGCTGTGCGCGGCGCTCGCCGTGCGCGGTGCGGTCACGGTGGAAACGCCGACCGCGGCGTCGCTGCTCGCGCGTTTTCTGCTCGCGTCTGTCTGCGCGGCGGCGGTCTACCTTGCGGTGCTGCTCGCGGCGCGCTGTCCGGAACTTACGGAGGGGCTTGCCGCGCTGCGCGCAAGGCTTGACAAGCGGCGGAAAACATCGTAAAATATACACTCGTCAATATACCCGCCGCGCGGCAGGGAACGGTTCCTGTTGGCCGTCCGGCGGCAGAAATAAGGAGAAGATCAACATGGCACAGGACAAGAAGGTCGAACAGATCACCAACATGGAGGACGATTTCGCCCAATGGTATACCGACATCTGCCGCAAGGCGGAGCTGGTCGAGTACGCCAGCGTCAAGGGCTTTACCATTCTGCGTCCCTACGGCTACGCGATCTGGGAGAATATCCAGCGCATCATGGACGGCGAGTTCAAAAAGACCGGCCATGAAAATGTGGCGATGCCCGTTCTGATCCCCGAGAGCCTTCTGAAGAAGGAGGGCGAGCTGGTCAACGGCTTCGCGCCCGAGGTCGCGTGGGTCACGATGGGCGGCAGCGAGAAGCTGGAGGAGCGCCTTGCGTTCCGCCCCACATCCGAGACCATGTTCTGTGACCATTGGCACAATGTGCTCCAGACCTACCGTCAGTTGCCCATGCTCTACAACCAATGGTGTTCCGTCATCCGCTGGGAAAAGACCACGCGTCCGTTCCTGCGCTCCCGAGAGTTCTGGTGGCAGGAGGGTCACACCATTCACGAGACCGCCGAGGAGGCGAAGGCGGAGACCGAGCAGCAGCTCAAGTGCTACGCGGACTTCTTTGAAAAGGTCCTTGCCATTCCTGTCGTTCCGGGCCGTAAGACCGAGAAAGAGAAGTTTGCGGGCGCCGAGGCGACCTACACCGTCGAGTGCATGATGAAGGATCGCAAGGCGCTGCAGGGCGCGACCAGCCACTACTTCGGCGACAAGTTCTCCCGAGCCTACGATGTGACCTTCGCCGGACGCGACAATAAGCTCCAGTACCCGTTCCAGACCTCATGGGGTTCCACCACGCGCATGATCGGCGCGGTCATCATGACCCATGGCGACAACAACGGTCTTGTCCTGCCTCCGCAGATCGCACCCGTGCAGGCGGTGGTCATTCCCATCGCGGCGCACAAAAAGCCCGAGGTCGCCGAGGCGGCGAAGGATCTCAAGACGCGTCTGCTCGCCGCCGGCGTACGCGCGAAGCTGGACGACAGCGACCAGTCCATGGGCTGGAAGTGCGCCGAGTACGAAATGCGCGGCGTGCCGCTGCGTATCGAGATCGGTCCGCGCGATCTCGAAAACGGCCAGTGCTGCATCGTCCGCCGCGACAACGGCGAAAAGACCTTCGCCGCACTTGACACGCTCGAAAGCGCGGTCAAGGAGCTGCTCGACAGCATCCACGACAATATGCTCGCCAAGGCGAGAGCCAATCTGGAGGAGAACACCTTCGACCTTTCCACCTGGGAGGAGGTCAAGGCGATGGCCTCCGGCCGCGGCGGCTTCGCGCGCACGAAGTGGTGCGGCAGCCGCGAGTGCGAGCTGGGCATGAAGGAAAAGGCGGGCGTATCCTCCCGCTGTATGCCGCTGCACCAGTCCGGCACAAAGGGCAAGTGCGTGTTCTGCGGCAAGGAAGCCACGACCGACATTTACTGGGGCGTTGCTTATTAAAAAACATGCATGGAAAAAGTTCCCGTATCGGGAACTTTTTCTTTTTTCCGTCCGTCCAAAGGAGTACAACACCCAAGGAGGTATACCGACATGAAAAAGTATCTGGCATTTCTGCTTTGCCTGTTGATGCTCGTTGGCTGCGCGCGGGTCGAACCGGCGCAGGGTGGAACGAAGAACGAACCGGGGCAGCCGGACGAAGTGAGCGCGAAGCTGCTGGGCCAGTTCGCGCTGGCGGAGGCCGTGCTGCCGGAGCTGCCCGCGCAGCCGAGCGAGGAGGAGCTGTGGACCGCCTATGAAAAGCTCGACTACGATAAAATGGGCGAGGAGGCATACCACAAGGCGCAGGAGGAGCTTTGGGACGATTTTGACGCGCGCTCCCTCGCCTATGCCGAGGCGGTGAAGGCCCTGCGCGGGGAAGGCGTGGACAAGGCGATGACGCCCGCGCTGCTCGGCTACAGCACCAAAACGGCCTCCAAGCTGCTCGGCGGCGAGGAAACGGCGAATGCGGTCTATTCGCCCGCGAACCTCTACCTTGCCCTTTCCATGCTCACCGAAACGGTGGACGGCGAGACGCGCGCCCAGCTCCTCGACCTGCTCGGCACGGAGGACGAGGCGGTCGTCCGCACGACGGCAAACGCCCTCTGGCGCTCGCTCTACACCGACAGCGCGACCGGCAGGACGCTGCTGGCCAATTCCCTCTGGCTGAGCGAGAGACAGGCCTATAAGACCGAGACCGTCGAGCGGCTGGCGAACGATTATTACGCCTCTGTGTTCAGCGTCCCCATGGGTACCGGCGACACCAACGACGCGGTGCAGGCATGGCTGAACATCAACACCGGCGGCCTCCTCGCGGACGCGGTGAAAAACATTGAGACCAAGCCGGAGACCGTGATGCTCCTGCTCTCCACGCTCTACTTCAAAGACCAGTGGCTCGATGAGTTCTACGCTTCGGATACGAGGGAGGACACCTTCACCGCTGCCGACGGCACAGAGCAGCGTGTGGATTTCATGCACAAAACAGAGGACCGCGCGAGCTATGTCCGCGGCGAGGGGTACACTGTGGCGCAGCTTGCCTTCCGCGGCGGGGAGAGCATGATCTTCCTCCTGCCCGACGAGGGCACGGCGCTCGCGCCGCTGCTGCGCGGCGAAGCGGCGCTGGCCGACCTTTTTACCGATGTGTACGATAGCGACGAAGCGCAGACGGCGAAGCTCGTCTGGAGTGTGCCGAAGTTCGACGTCAACTCCGATCTGGAGCTGACCGACACGCTCAAAATGCTCGGCGTGACGGACGCATTCGACGATACGCGGGCGGACTTCTCGCCGCTGGCAGATTTTGACGAGCCGGTGGCGGTCACGCAGGTGCAGCACGCCGCCCGCGTGAAGATCGACGAGGAGGGCTGCGAGGCCGCGGCGTTCACCGCCATGGATGCGACCGAGGCGATGCCGGAGGACCTGCCGGTCGTGGAGATGGATCTGGACCGCCCGTTCGCCTTCGCCATCACCGGCGCGGACGGCCTGCCGCTGTTCGTCGGCGCGGTCAACACAATGGAATAAACGAAAGCAAAAAAAGGGCGCTCGTTCGAGCGTCCTTTTGCTATGCGCGGAAATAGACCCTGTCCCATTCGGGGCTGCCGATGATGAGCGGCGGCTCGACGGTAAGACCGCTTCTGCCGCCGCGCCGCGCCTCCGCGAGGAGCAGCGAGGGCGTGCCTTCCGGCGCGGAGACCACGAAACGCAGGCGCTTCGGCTCCAGCCCATGCGCGCGGAGCGTGCAGAGAAGGTCGGTCAGCCGCTCGGGCCGGTGGACGAGCGCGAAGCGCCCGCCCCAGCGCAGAATGCGCGCCGCCGCGGCGCACACATCGGCAAGCGTGCAGCCGACCTCCTCCCGCGCGGTCTGCCGCGCCCCGTCCGCGGCGCTCGCGCCGCTGCCGACGGGGAAGTACGGCGGGTTGGAAACGGCGTAATCCATACTGCCCGCCGCGGGAAGTGCGGAGGGGTCGCGCAGATCGCCGACGCGCAGCGTCACGCGCTCCGCCCGGCCGTTTTCGGCAAAGCCCTTTCTCGCGAGTGCGTTCGCCGCGGCATTCTGCTCCACGCAGAAGAGCGTGAGCGACGGCTCGCGCGCGAGCAGGAGCGTGCCGAGCAGCCCCGTGCCGCTGCCGAGGTCGCACACGCGCTCGCCGCGTCTGGGCGCGGCAAAATATCCGAGCGCGAAGCTGTCCGTCGTTGGCGCAAAAAGGTCCGTATCAAAATAAAAGCAGGGTCCGTCCTGCCAAAGACAGTCTTTTCGTTCCACGGTGTTTCCTCCAAGGGGACAAAAAATAAGGACGCGCAGCCGCGCGTCCTTATTTTTCAAGTACTTACTCCTGAGAGATCGCACCGTTGGGGCAGGTATCCGCGCAGGAACCGCAGTCCAGGCAGGCACCGGCATCGATCTGATACTGGGAATCGCCCTGAGAGATCGCACCGACGGGGCAGGCATCCGCGCAAGCACCGCAGCTGACGCAGGCAGAACTGATGTGATAAGCCATGAGAACACCTCCATTTGATTGATACGCTTATTGTACACGCCGTTGTATGAAATTGCAAGAGGAAAGTATGCGGGAAATCTCCTCTTTTCGGCAAAAATTCTGGCAAAAAAGAGCAAATGATCAGCGCCCGCGTGTCTAAAAAAATGCGCGGCGGGGAAAATGGACACAGGAGGGTGAGGAATATGGCGGAACGGAAATTTACTCCGCGCGCGGAAAACGCGCTGCGGCTGGCGCAGGAGACGGCGGGCGAGCTGGGACACGGCTATGTCGGCTGCGAGCATTTGCTGCTGGGATTGCTGCGCGAGGACGGCGGCGTGGCCTGCCGCGCGCTGACGGAGGCGGGCGTGAGCGAAGAGACGCTGCGCGAACTGACGGTGCAGACCGTGGGACGCGGGCTTTCCGGCAGCGCGCCGTCGCAGGGGCTGACACCCCGCGCCCGCAGCGCGGTGGAGCTTGCCGTGGCGGAGGCGATGCGCTTTGCCAGTCCCTGCATCGGCACGGAGCATCTGCTGCTGGGGCTGCTGCGTGACGGCGGCAACATGGCTGTGCGGCTGCTGGCCGCCTCCGGCACAGACCCAAAGCGGTTGTACGGCGCGGTGGTGCGGAGAATGAACGAGACGCCGCACACGGCGGCGAAGGAGGGCGGCAGAGTGATAGGAAGAGAGGGCGAGGGGCGGCGTGCGGCGGTAAAAAGCTTGACCGAGTTCACACGCGACCTGACGGCGATGGCGCGCATGGGGCGGCTCGACCCCGTGATCGGGCGCGAAAAGGAGATCGAACGGGCGCTGCAGATCCTCTCGCGCCGGACGAAGAACAATCCTGTCCTGATCGGCGAGCCGGGCGTCGGCAAAACGGCGGTGGCGGAGGGCCTTGCCCAGCGCATCGCGCTCTCCGACGTGCCGGACGAACTGATGGACAAGCGCCTGCTTTCCCTGGATCTTCCCGCAATGGTCGCGGGGACGAAATATCGCGGCGAGTTCGAGGAGCGTGTCAAGGCGCTGCTGGAGGAGGTCCGGCGCGATGGGAATGTGATCCTGTTTATCGACGAGCTGCATACCATCGTCGGCGCGGGCAGCGCCGAGGGCGCGGTGGACGCGGCAAACATCATCAAGCCAGCACTCGGCCGCGCCGAGATCCGCGTGGTCGGTGCGACCACGCTCGCTGAGTACCGCAAGTATATCGAAAAGGACGCGGCGCTGGAGCGGCGCTTTCAGGCCATCCCCGTCGGCGAGCCGACGGAGGAGCAGGCGCTGGAAATCCTGCGCGGGCTGCGCGGACGCTACGAGCAGCACCACCGCCTGACCATATCGGACGCGGCACTCTCCGCCGCCGTGCGGCTCTCGCGCCGCTACATCGCGGGCCGCTTTCTGCCGGACAAGGCGGTGGACCTGATGGACGAGGCGGCGAGCCGCGTGCGCATGGAGGCGCGCCCCGCGTCGGAGGAGCTGCAGGCGATGGAACGCAAGGCGGACGAGGCCAAGCGCGACCGCGAGGCCGCCATCGCCGCGCAGGACTATGAAAAGGCCGCGCGTCTGCGCGACATGGAGCGCGACTGCCGCGAGCAGGCGGCGCAGGAGCGCGGGACGCTCCGCCGCGCGCTGCGGGAAAACTGCGGCACGGTGGGCGAGGAGGATGTTGCCGCCGTGGTGTCCGCGTGGACGGGCGTGCCGCTCACGCGGCTGACGGAGAGCGAGAGCGAGCGGCTTTTGAAGCTGGAGGACACGCTCCATGCGCGCGTGGTGGGGCAGGACGAGGCGGTGTCCGCCGTCGCCCGCGCCCTGCGCCGCGGGCGCGTGGGTCTGCGCGACCCCAAGCGGCCGGTCGGCTCGTTCCTCTTCCTCGGTCCGACGGGCGTGGGCAAAACGGAGCTGTGCCGCGCGCTCGCCGACGCCGTGTTCGGCGACGAGGACGCGCTCGTGCGTATCGATATGTCCGAGTACATGGAGCGCCACAGCGTGTCGCGGCTCGTCGGCGCGCCGCCGGGCTATGTCGGCTACGACGAGGGCGGGCAGCTCACGGAAAAGGTGCGCCGCCGCCCATGGTCCGTCGTGCTGTTCGATGAGATCGAAAAGGCGCACGAGGATGTGTGGGACCTGCTGCTGCAAATTCTGGAGGATGGCGTGGTGACCGATTCGCAGGGACGGCGCGTGGACTTCCGCAACGCCGTCATCGTCATGACCTCGAACGTGGGGGCGAAAGCGATCACCTCCACCGCGGCAAGGTTGGGCTTCGCGCAGACGGAGGACGGGGACGTCGGCTCGTTCAAGAGTGTGAAGGAGACTGTGACCGCCGAGCTGCGGCGCACCTTCAAGCCCGAGTTTTTGAACCGCATCGACTCGACCGTCGTGTTCCGGCGGCTGGAAAGGGCGGATGTCACCGCCATCGCCCGCCGTCTGCTCGACGCGACGGCGGCGCGCGCCGCGGCGCTGGGCGTCACGCTGACCTATGACGCCGCGGCGGTGGAGCAGCTTGCCGCGGACGGCTTCGACCCGCTTTACGGCGCGCGGCCGCTGCGCCGCGCGATCCGCGCGGCGGTGGAGGACCCGCTCGCCGAGCAGCTGCTCTCCGGCGCGGTCGCGGCGGGGGACCGCGTCTGTGTTCGCGCCGCGGGCGGCAGAATATCCGTCGCGCGGGAGGAGCCTCCGCTCGCCATTCCCGCCGCGGCGGGCGAAGCAAAAGGGCAGCCGCTTTAGGCGGCTGCCCTTGCTGTGTGTGCGTGTGCTGCCGTTTACCGCTCGAAAAGACGGTGGAGCAGCGTGTGACCCTCGACCACGAAGGGACCGGCTTCGCCGGCCTTTTCCGTATAGACCCCGCCGCGGCCGCTGTCGATGCGGCTGTCGTAGAGCAGGAACGGCACGGGATCGCCGTCGTGTCCGCGCGTGGCGGTGAGCGTCTTATGATCGGAGAGGAGCAGCATACGGTAGTCCATACCCGCGCGCTCCAGCCGCTCGGTGAGCGGCTTTACCAAACGGCTGTCGAGCCACTCAATGGCCTGTATCTTGCCCTTGAGGTCGCCGTTATGCGTGCACTCATCGGGCGCTTCCAGATGGAGACAGACAAAGTCGTACTTCTGGAGATTTGCCCACGTCGCCTCCAGCTTGCCCTCAAAGTTCGTGTCGATCTCACCGGTCGCGCCCTCGACCTCGACCATTTCAAGGCCGCGCAGCACGCCGATGCCGTGGCACAGGGGAACGGCGCTGATGACCGCGCCGCCGCAGCCGTACTCCGCTTCAAAGCTCGGCAGCTGCATAGCGGTTCCCGCCGCCCAGAACCAGATGCCGTTCGCGCCCGGCTTGCCCGCGGCGCGGCGCTTTTCCGTGACGGGGTGATGCTCCAGCACGCGGTTGGCAAGGCGCATGAGGTCGGCAAAGACCTCGGCCTGCGCGCCGCCGCTCGGGAGCAGAGGACCGATGACTTCGCCAAGGTGGTCGTGCGGCGGGATAAAGGCCACGCCACTCGGGTCGCAATGGTGGCGCACCGCCAGCGGGCGGAACGAGGGGCTGGGGTCAATGTACATATCCGCGGCGCGGAGCGCGGCGGAAAATTCGGGATCGGCGTTGAGCGCGGCGACTACATCGAGCGCGTCCTGCCCCGCGATGGAACCGGCGGAGTGGGAGAGAATACGCTTTTCCTCAAAGGGCTGGTCGCCCGGCTCAAGGGCGACGAGATTGCAGCGAAACGCCGCGTCGCCCGGGACGAGCTTCAGACCGATGGCGGCGGCCTCCATCGGCGAGCGGCCGGAAAAATGCTTGAGCGGGTCGCAGCCAAAGATGGAGAGAATGGCGGTCTCGCTGCCCGCGGGCAGCGGCTTGGGGCAGTTGACGGTGCTGCCGACCGTGCCGCGCGCGGCGAGCGAATCGATGGTGGGAATGGAGGCGTATTCCAGCGGCGTTTTGCCGCCGAGGGCTTTGACGGGGTTATCCGCCATGCCGTCTCCGATGACAACGATGTATTTCACAGTAGTTTCTCCTTTTGACTTTCGGGATTTAGCGGCGGCCGCGGTAGCCGCTGCTTGCCGCGGCGCTGCGGCGGCTGCGCTTACCGTAGCGGCGGCTGCGCCCACCGAAGTGCAGCACGGCGACCAACGCGATCAGCACGGCTGCGGCGGCAAGAACGAACTTGACGACGGAGCGGGAGAGGAAGTTGAGGACATTCCGCTGAGCGACCAGCAGCCACGAGGCGGACACGTCGCTCAGCGCGAGCAGCTTTACCACGGCATAGGTCGTGCCGTTGTAGGAAACGGTCATCTCGCCCAGCTCGTCGCCTGCGGCGATGGGCGCGTCCACATTCTCATAGAGCGTAACATCGCGCTGCAGCTCGCTGAGTTCCAGATCCTTGGGGAGCATACGCGAGATGGTCTCGGCGGGGTGGACGACCACATAGTTTGCCTCGCTCGACAGCGCGACCGGCACCTCGCAGATCGGCTCGGAGGCGGACACGATCTCGCGGAGGGCGAAGCAGTCGAAGCCATAGTCAAACAGGCGGCTCGTTTCGGAAAAGCTCTTGGTGAGCGTTTTCTTGCCGTCGGCGAGCTTTACCTTCTCCGCGCCCAGCACTACGCTGATGAGCGTGCGCTCGCCGCGCACGGCGGAGGAAACGAGGCAGTAACCGGCTTCCTCGGTCGAACCGGTCTTGATGCCCTGCGCGTCGCGGTAGAGGTAGCCCAGCTCGCGCCAGTTGGAAATAAGCAGGTTGGTGGAGTGCAGAATGTGACGGTTGTTGTGTTCCGTCGCGGGGATCTCGGCGGATTTGGTGTTGCAGATGGCCATAAACTTGTCGTGCTTCATAGCCTCGCGCGCGATGAGATAAATGTCGTAGGCGGAGGAATAGTGGTCGGGGTCGTGCAGACCGGAGGTGTTGACATAGTGCGTGTTTTTGCAGCCGAGCGCGGTGGCGCGTTCGTTCATCTTCTGCACGAAGTCGGTGACATGGCCCTCGCCGCACATGGCCTCGGCAAGAATGTTGCACGCCTCGTTTGCGGAGACGATGAGCATACATTGCAGCAGCTGCTCGACCGTGAGGATCTCGCCCGCCTTGATGCCCGCTGTGCTGCCGTAGATGCTCAGTCCCTCGAACGCGCTCGCGTGGGCCTCGATGGGCTGGTCAAGCGAAAGCTGACCGGCATCCACCGCCTCGAACACCAGCAGCGCGACGATGACCTTCGTGATGCTCGCGGGGTACTGGCGCGATTGAGCGTTCTTGTCGTAGAGGATCTCGCCCGTTCCGGCCTCCACAAGCAGGGCGGCGCGGGCGTCGATGTCGATCTCCTCAAAGGCGGAGGCGTTCGTCCCCAACAGCGAGAGAAGCAGACAGAGCGTCAAAAAAAGAGAAAAAAGGCGGCGTTTTTTCATGGAAATATACCTCGCTTTGTGATACAATAAAAGGAAGAGGCGGCGCCGGTGCGAAGCGAGCCGCGAATTCGACCGATTTCCCACACAGTATAGCAAAAAAAGAAAGCGAGTTCAACCGTGGAACGACAGGAAAAAGGCTGGATCACTTATTTATTTTTGGCGCTCGTGACTTGCGCCTTTCTCGCGGCGGCGGTCTGGCTGCTGCGCGGTGCGGACCGTGCGGAAACGGCGCTTTACACCGTGCAGACCGAGCGCCCCGCCGCGGAGGAGGTCGCGCCGCAGCGCTCGCTTGTGAACATCAACACCGCGTCGGCGGAGGAACTGGAGACGCTGACCGGCATTGGCTCGGTGTTGGCGCAGGCCATCGTGGATTACCGCGCGGAGTACGGCGCATTTGAAAGCGTGGACGAGCTGCTGAATGTTCGCGGCATTGGCAGCGCGAAGCTGGACGGGATACGCGATGAGATCACATTGGGAGGGACGCCGTGAAGGTTTTAGTGGTAGACGACGAGAAGCTGCTCGTCAAGGGGATCAAATTCAATCTCGAAAACGAGGGGTATCAGGTGGAGACGGCGTTTGACGGCGCAGCGGCGGTCGAACTGGCGAAGGGCGGCGGCTTCGACCTCATCATTCTCGACCTGATGATGCCGGAGGTGGACGGACTGACCGCCTGTATGCGTATCCGCGAGTTTTCCTCGGTCCCCATCATCATGCTCACCGCCCGCGGCGAGGACGCGGACAAGATCATTGGGCTGGAATCCGGCGCGGACGATTACATCACCAAGCCCTTCAACATTCTGGAACTGAAGGCGCGCATCCGCGCGCTGCTGCGCCGCGCGGGGCAGACCGCCCAACAGCGCACCGCGCTGCTGACCGTCGGCGGCATTTCGCTTGATCCGGAACGGCGCATCGCGCTGCGCGACGGCGTGCCGGTCGATCTGACCGCAAAGGAATACGACATTCTGGAGCTGCTCATCAAGACCCCCCACCGCGTCTACTCGCGCGAGAACCTGATGGATCTTGTCTGGGGCTACACCTACGCGGGCGACTACCGCACGGTGGATGTGCATATCCGCCGCCTGCGCGAAAAGCTGGAGCGCAACCCCGCCGAGCCGGAGCATATCATGACCAAGTGGGGCGTGGGCTACTATCTCAAGGACTGAGCGGCAGACAAAAAGAAACCAAATGAAGGGGGGGAACGCCGTGCGGCGCACGAGCCTGCAGGTCAAGTTTGGCCTGAGCTATATTCTCATTATCGCGGCGGTGCTGGTGTTCATGAACACCTATCCCCTCATCGTGTCGGAAAATCTGGTCGTGCGTTCCAAGCAGGCGACGCTGCAAAACAGCGTCAGCGTGATGGTGACGGCGCTTTCCGGCATCGAGGAGCTGAGCGAAGAAAATGTGTCCTCCGCCATGACGCTCGTGGAGGAGACGGGCATCTCCCGCATTCTCGTCACCGACGCCGCGGGGCGCATCCTCTACGACACGCGCGAAACGGACGGCGCGGTGGGGCGTTACGGCCTGTATACCGAGATCGTACAGGCGCTGCGCGGCTACGACGCCTTCTATGCCGACTTTGCCGACGGTGCGTTCCGCAGCCGCGCGGCGTCGCCCGTCATTTACCGCAGCCAGACCATCGGCGCGGTCTACGCTTATGAATACGATGTGGAGCAGGCGACGCTGCTGCTGAGCCTGCAAAAGAACCTGCTGCGTATCTCCGGCGTCGTTGCGGTCGCAGTCGCGCTGCTGAGTCTGCTTCTTTCGCGTATGCTCACGCGGCGCTTCAGCGTGCTGCTCGAGGCCATTCGGCGGGTGCGCGAGGGCGCGTACAGCTACCATGCCGAGATCGGCGGACACGATGAGGTCAGCGAGATCGCCGCGGAGTTCAACAGCCTGTCCGACCGCCTGCAGACGACAGAGGACGCGCGCCGCCGCTTCGTCTCCGATGCGAGCCACGAGCTGAAAACGCCGCTGGCGGGCATTCGCCTGCTGTCGGACTCCATTTTGCAGACCGAGGACATCGACGCCGCCACCGTGCGCGAGTTCGTCGGCGACATCGTGCAGGAGACGGACCGCCTGACGCGCATCACGGAGAACCTTCTGCGCCTGACGCGGTTGGACAGCGGCGTGAGCGCACCCGCGCAGAGCGTCGCGGTCGCGCCGGTCATCGAGCGCGTGGCGCGTATGCTGCGCTTGGTCGCGGACGAAAGACAGGTCGAGCTGACCTATGCCATTGAGCGGGAGCAGAGCGTGTTGGCGGATGGCGACGACCTGCACCAGATCATCTACAACCTTACGGAGAACGCCATCAAGTACAACCGCCCCGGCGGCTTCGTGCGCGTCACCCTCACCGGAACGGAGGACGAATGCGTCTTGTTGGTGGAGGATAACGGCATCGGCATTCCCGAAGAGGATATGCCGCGCGTGTTTGACCGCTTCTACCGCGTGGACAAGATGCGTTCCCGTGCCGCAGGCGGCACGGGTCTCGGCCTTTCCATCGTGGCGGACACGGTACACCGCCGCGGCGGCGCTATCGCGGTCAGCGCGCGCGAGGGCGGCGGCACCTGCTTCACGGTGCGGCTCCCCGCGGTGCGGAAGGAGGGATCGGCATGACGAAACGCCGCATTGCGGCCCTTCTCTCGGCGCTCTGCCTGACCTTGGCGCTGATCGCCTGCGCGCGCGTCGGCGACGCGGACGCGGAGGATCGCTTTCTCCTCTACTACCCCGCTGCCGATCTGCGTACGGTCGCGGGCGGGGATGCCGTGGTCGCGCGGGAGACGGTCATCGCGGGCGCGTCGGCGCTGACAACGCAGGAACTGGCGGAGCGGCTGTTGGAGGCGCTGCTTGACGGCGCGGCGGACGCCGCGACCTCCGCGCCGGCGCCGGCGGGAACATCGGTGCAGGAGCTGTCGGTCCTCGGCAAGTGGGCGCGTGTGGACTTTTCGCGCCAGTACGCGCGTTTGGCGGGCATCGATCTGACGCTCGCCGACTACTGCGTGGCTCTGACGCTGACGCAGCTGGACGGCATCAACGCCGTGTCCATCACCTCAGACGGGCGGGAGCTGCCCTACCGCCATACGCAGGTGTTTACCGCCGCCGACCCGCTTCTCTCCACGCAGGAGAGCGCGCTGCGGCCCGTCACCGTATCGCTCTACTTCCTCGACAGGACCACAGGCGAGCTGCGCGCCGAGCGTCAGGCGCTCGCGCTCTATGAGGGCCAGACGCGCGTGAACGCGCTGCTTGAGGCGCTGCTGCGCGGACCGGAGAGCGACGGCCTGCAGCCGCTGCTGCCGGAGAACTTTGCCGTTCTCTCCGCGCGCGTGGAAGAGGGGACCTGTTACCTCAACCTGCCCGCGGACGCGGACCTCGGTCCCACGCCGGATCTCGCGCTCCGCTCGCTGGTCTGCTCGCTCTGCTCGCTGGACAACATCGACCGCGTACAGATTGTGGTAGACGGCGAGATCGTCCCGCTCCTTGCCGGTCAGGAGACCGACGGACCGCTGACGCCGTGAGCGCCGCACAGGGAGAAAGTCGAAAAAGGCTGCCGGAGAAGCTTTCCGGCAGCCTTTTGTCATGGCTTCTTTTTTGCGCGGGTGGAAACGGAAAATACGGCGAACGAGGCGACGGCGCAGAAAATGCAGAACAGCAGCGCGGCCTGAATGCCGCCGCGCTCGACGAGCCGTCCGCCGAGCAGCCCGCCCAGCGCCGCGCCCAGCCCGCTGCCGGCCACATAGATGAGCGATTGCCCGCGCAGCTGGTCGCACTCCGGCAGCGTGTCGGCGACGAAGTAGACCGTCGCGGGCGCATAGACCGCAAACTGAAAGAATTGAAGGCAATGGCCGAGGTAGAGAAAGCCCATCGAGGGGGCGAAATAGTAAAGGGTGAATTTGACGATCTCCGCTGCGGCGGCAAGACGCAGAAGAAAGCCGCTCGACAGTCGCCCGCGCAGCTTGGAGACCAGCGTCATGCTCGGCAGCTCCAGCATGGCGGAAAGGGCAAGACCCGTGCCGATGGCGCTCGCCGTACCGCCGACCTTCCCCACCAGCGCATTCATGTAGGTGTTGGACACGGTGTGCGCGGCGAAGAAAAAGAGACAGCCGAGCAGCGTGAGCGCGAAGTACGGCGCGTCGTGCAGAACGGCAAGGACGCCGCGCCGCTCCGGCGGAGCGGGTGCATCGGAACGCGCCCGCGCGGGCAGGTGGAAGCCTGCCGTGGCAAAAAGACAGATGCCCGCCAGCGCGGCAAAGAGCGGCAGCAGAAGCGTCGGCGCACGGCACTCCAACACAAAGCCGAGGATCAGCACGGCTGCGGCATAGGACACCGAGCCGATGCCGCGGCAGAAGCCGTAGATCACCGGAAGACCGCAGCGGTTCGCGTCCATCGCCATCGCGTTCTGGAACGGCGGAACGGAGGAGAGCAGCGTGCCGATCAGGGCGAAGCAGACGCCGAGCGCGACCGGCTGCGCGGGCGGCAGTAGCCAGACGAGCAGGCTCACCGCTGCGGCGAGCAGGAGCAGGGCTGCCGCGCCGTGACGGTTTTCCAGCCGTGCGTGCGCGTCCAGAAACGAGGAAACGGCGGGCGCGAGGATCACCGAGCTGAGCGTGGCGCAGGAGGTGACGACGCCGACCTGCCCGCTTGTGAAGCCGTAATGCTCCAGAAGAAGCGCGATGAACGCCCAGAGCGTGCCGTAGGCGCTCCAGAACGAAGCGTGAATAACGGCGTAGCGCGTATTTGCCCGACACAGCATGGCGTTCTCCATCCCCTTTGACGAAACGAATACAAGAAGTTTAGCATGTTTCATGGCCATGTCAACAGTTTTTGTTGAGTTTTGCCGCGAAACGCGATATACTGTTATCTGTAAGATTTTGCGCTCGCGGAGGTACCGGCGTATGAAGCTGATGGTATTGGACAGCAATTCGATCCTCAACCGCGCCTATTACGGCATTCGTCCCCTGACGACGAAAGACGGGTTCTATACACAGGCGATCTACGGCTTTCTCACCACGATGGCGCGCCTGCTTGACGAGGAGCAGCCCGAGGCGCTGTGCGTCACCTTTGACCGCCGCGAGCCGACCTTCCGCCATTTGGAATACGCGGGCTACAAGGCGCAGCGCAAGGGAATGCCCGAGGAGCTGGCGATGCAGCTTCCGGTGATGAAAGAGGTACTCGACGCGATGAACATCCCGCGCTATGAGCTGGCGGGCTACGAGGCGGACGACCTCATCGGCACCATCTCGCGCAGGTGCGAGGCGGCGGGCTGGGACTGCGTGGCGGCCACGGGCGACAAGGACTCGCTTCAGCTCATCACGGAACACACGACCGTCAAGCTTATCTCCACCCGCATGGGGCAGACCGCCACGAAGCGCATGACGCCGGAGGCGTTTGAAGAGGAGTACGGCTTCGAGCCGATCCACATTATCGACCTCAAGGCGCTCATGGGCGACGCGAGCGACAACATTCCGGGCGTCACCGGCATCGGCGAAAAGACGGCGATGACGCTCGTTCAGAAGTACCGCAGCATCGACGAGATCTACCGCCTCCTGCCGGACATCGACGCCAAGCCGGGCGTCGTCAAAAAGCTGACCGAGGGCGAGGCGAGCGCACGGCAGAGCTATCATCTGGCGACCATCCTCACCGACGCGCCGTTGGACTTTGCCCCGCAGGATAACCTGCGGAAAACGCCGTCCGACGCGCTCTACCCGCTGCTCATGCGCCTGGAGTTCCATAAGCTTATCGAAAAAATGGGGCTGAGACCCGCGCCGGAGGCGCCCGCCGCGGCGAAAACGGTGGAGTGCAGCGTGACGGCCGAGGTCGTGACCGAGCCGACGCGCGCGGCGGAGCTGCTCGATGCGTTCCGCGCGGCGGACTATGTGACGGTGCTTGCGCTGCCCGACCTCTCCGGCGTGATCGTGGAGTGGGAGGAGAGCGAAAGAGAATCGTTGAGCACGGAGTTTTACTTTGACCGCTACGCCGACGACTGGAATGCGCTGCTGTACGCCCTGTTCTCAGCCGACATCAAAAAAGTCAGCCATAATGTCAAGGATCTCATGCACACGCTGCTGGAAAACGGCCTGAGCGCCGAGGGCTTCGTGTTTGACACCGCGCTTGCCGCCTACCTCCTTGACGCGACGGCGGGCAAGTATGATATTGCTTCTCTCTTCGCCGTCTACTTTCACACGCAGCTTGCCGCACCCGCGCACCTGCAGCCGGACGCCTTCGACCTGCTCGGCGACACGCGCGCGGCGGAAACGGCGTTCCGCATCTACACCTCCGCCGTCGGCGCGCTTTATGAAGAACTTGCGCCGCGCATTGAGAAGCGGCAGCTTCACGAGCTTTATTACAAGGTCGAGCTTCCTCTCTGCCGCGTGCTTGCGGAGATGGAGCTTGCGGGCGTCCGTGTGGACGCGAAGGCGCTCGCGGACTTCGGCGCGGCGATGGACGCGGAACTCAAAACGCTGGAACACTCCATTTATGAAGCGGCGGGCGACAGCTTCAACATCAACTCTCCCAAGCAGCTTGGCGAGGTGCTGTTTGACCGCCTGGGTCTGCCGCATGGCAAAAAGACGAAAACCGGCTGGTCCACGAACGCCGATGTGCTGGAAAAGCTGCGCGAACACCGCATCGTCGCGGATGTGCTGCAATACCGCCAGTATGCCAAGCTGAGATCGACCTACTGCGACGGGCTTTTGAAGGTCATCGGACCGGACGGCCGCGTCCGCACGAGCTTCCAGATGACCGTCACCGCCACGGGCCGCCTGTCCTCCACCGAGCCGAATTTGCAGAACATCCCCACGCGCACGCCGCTCGGCAGCGAGCTGCGGCGTATGTTCGTGCCGGAGCGCGGCAATGTCCTCGTGGACGCGGACTACAGCCAGATCGAGCTACGGCTGCTCGCCCACATCGCGGACGATAAGACGATGCAGCAGGCCTTTCTCAGCGGTGAGGACATTCACACCGTCACCGCCTCGCAGGTGTTCGGCGTGCCGGTGGAGGATGTGACGAAGCAGATGCGCTCGCACGCCAAGGCGGTCAACTTCGGCATCGTCTACGGCATTTCCGCCTTTTCGCTCGCGCAGGACATCGGCGTGAGCGTTTACGAGGCGAAGGAGTATATTCAGAATTATCTGGAGCGCTTTTCCGGCGTGCGCCGCTATATGACCGAGATCGTGGAGAAGGCGAAGGAGCAGGGCTATGTCGAAACGCTCCTCCACCGCCGCCGCGACCTCCCCGAACTGACGGCGAGCAACTTCGCCACCCGCTCGTTCGGCGAGCGCGTCGCGCTCAATATGCCCATTCAGGGGACGGCGGCGGATGTGATGAAGCTTGCCATGGTGCGTGTCTTTGACCGCCTGCGCCGCGAAGCGCCGCAGGCAAGGCTGCTGCTGCAGGTCCACGACGAGCTGATCGTCGAGTGTCCCGAGGCGATGGCGGAGCAGGTGGCGCGGCTCCTCACCGAGGAGATGGAGGGCGTGATGCACCTCTCCGTGCCGCTGGTGGCGGAGGCGCATTGGGGCAAAAATTGGCTGGAGGCGAAGTAAATGCAGGAGAGGACCATGCCGGTGCGGATCGTACCGATGAAAACGGAGCATCTCGACGCGGTGGCGGAGCTGGAGCGCAGCTGCTTTACCGTGCCTTGGTCGCGCAGCGCGCTCGCAGAGGAGCTGGACAACGCGCTTTCGGCGTTTCTCGTCGCACTCGACGAGACCGACCGCGTGGTCGGCTACGCGGGCCTGCAGGTCGTGCTGGACGAGGGCTATATCACCAATGTTGCCGTGCGGCCCGACTGCCGCCGCCGCGGTGTCGCGGGGAAGCTGCTGGGCGTCTTTGAACGCTTTGCCGAGGGCAATCACCTTGCATTCCTCTCGCTTGAGGTACGCGCGAGCAACTACGCCGCCATCGCGCTTTACGGGCAGCACGGCTACCGCGGCGTGGGTCGCCGCAGGAATTACTACGAGCATCCGAAGGAGGACGCCGTCATCATGACAAAAGAGTTTGGTGGGGAAGAGAAATGAAGATACTGGCTTTTGAGTCCTCGTGCGATGAGACCGCGGTCGCGGTCGTCGAGGACGGCAGGCGCGTACTCTCCGACGCCATCGCATCGCAGGCGGATATGCACGCGCTCTACGGCGGCGTCGTGCCGGAGATCGCCTCGCGCAAGCATGTCGAGACCATCACCGCGCTGACGGACAAGGCGCTCGCAGACGCGGGCGTGACGAAGCGGGACATCGACGCGGTCGCCGTTACCTATGCGCCGGGTCTGATCGGCGCGGTGCTGGTGGGGCTGAGCTTCGCCAAGTCCGCGGCGTACGCGCTGGGCGTGCCGCTTATTCCGGTACACCACATCCGCGGGCATATCGCCGCGAATTACCTCGCCTTTCCAGAGCTGGAGCCGCCGTTTCTCGCGCTGTGTATGTCCGGCGGCAACACGCTGCTCGTGGATGTGCGCGGCTATACGGACTTCCGGCTCGTCGGCGCGACGCGCGACGACGCGGCGGGCGAGTGCTTCGATAAGGCGGCGCGCGTGCTGGGCTTGCCTTACCCGGGCGGAAGGCCGATGGACGCGCTGGCGCGGCAGAGCGCGGGCGGCGTGTACGACCTGCCGCGCGCAAGCATCGAGGGACACCCGCTCGATATGAGCTTTTCGGGTCTGAAAACGGCGGTGGTCAACCTCGCGCATAACGCCGAGCAGAAGGGCGAGCCGCTCGACCGCGCGGCGCTCGCGCGGGACTTCACCCGCGCCGTGTCCGACGAGCTGGTGCCGCGCGCCGTGCTTGCCGCGCGTATGTGCGGGCGTAAGACGCTCGTTGCCGCGGGCGGCGTGGCGGCGAACACCATTCTCCGCGCCGACCTGACAGCGGCGTGTGCGCGCGAGGGCGTGAAGCTCTATTTTCCACCCCTCGCCCTCTGCGGGGACAACGGTGCGATGATCGGCGCACAGGGTTACTATGAGTATTTGGCGGGCGCACGCGCTGACCTTTCGCTCAACGCCTATGCCACGCGCGAGATCGACGACGCGGTGGTGGCTTACCACGGAGAGGTGCGCTCCCTATTCGTTTGAACTGAATAAAAGACGCAGTCTGACAAGGGCTGCGCCTTTTCTTTTTGAAGGACGAATATGAAATCCTGCATAATCGCGGCGTTATGGAAACAATACGGCGGAGTGTGCGGAAGGAAAATGAAAAATGAAATGTTATGTCAAATGGGTTATGTACTGCCGGGCGGCGGAACATTTTGGATAACAACAGGTGGAAGAGCAAAGAATGCGGAAAAAACGGGAAAAACAGCGTGTGTATTTCTGTGGACAACTCTGTGGATAGTGTGGATAACTATTTGTAAAGAGAAGTTATCCAAAACTTTATGTAAATCTATGGAGCGCAGGGGCGGCAGGTCTGGTTTTATGCCTAAACATTGAAAAACAGCAGAGAAGTGTCCGCGCGGCTTCCGCGGAGGGAGCGGGCGCGAATGCACCCTTTTTGCTCCGTCCGCTGCAAGATGACTGTTGTGATTACAATATGTATTATTCATTTGCGGAGGCGGTCGGAGGGCGCCGCGCGGAAAAAGACGCGCAAAAGGGCATACTTGCTTCTTGACGCGGAAGAAAAAGTGTGCTAAAATACCACTCGTCTTTGGGAAGACGCTGGTGTAGCTCAGTCGGTAGAGCAGCTGATTCGTAATCAGCAGGTCAGGTGTTCGAGTCACCCCACCAGCTCCAAAAAGCATCGAAAGCTTCGGCTTTCGATGCTTTTTTGTTATAAAAACGCCACAAACATTGTAGGTGAACTGCACCCCACATGTTAGACAGTATGATATCTGCTTTCTTAACGCATACGAACCGCATACTTCACGCGGTTCCCGTACCGCGCAGATTGGCGTGGTCCCAGCTTCTCGAATTTCAGGACAAAGCTGCGGATCGTCGCGTAAGCGGCGTTTCCGAAGTCCTTTTCCAACTGCTTGGTGGAAAACTCCGCGTCGCCGTAAGCCGGCAGGACAAACTTCCACAACGACTTTTCTTTCTCTGTGGCTTGTCCTCGAAATTTGATTACTCTGCTGGGGTATCAGGAATGACCGAAGACGCAAACAGCCGATATGGGGCAGGCGCAGAGTGCCGACATGACGATGACGCCGATGCGGGAGACAGCGGTTTCCACCGCGCTTTTTTCGCCGGAATTGCGCAATGAAGACAGTCTCCGCAGCAGCCGTTTCCTGGCTGGCTGTCCCTTCGCAGACGCAGAGCTGCCGCAGCAGCTGCAGCTGCTACAAGCGCTAACAGGACCCAGTCTAATATACTCATTACAAGATACCGATCAAGGCGTAAACGACAGATGCTGCGATCCACGCGACACAGCACTGCATCAACACGATGCCTATTGTTTTCAGGATTGAACCGAATTCCCGCCGGATCGTGGCCACCGCCGCGATGCACGGAGTATACAGCAGAGTAAAGACCAGGAAGCTCGCGGCGGAGCGGTTGGTGAACATTGTAAAAAGCGGGGCCCCGCCCAGCAAAACCTCCAGTGTGCTGACTACAGATTCCTTTGCGATGAAGCCGGAAATCAGGGAGGTCGCGCAGCGCCAATCCGCAAAGCCCAGCGGTGCGAACACCGGCGCGATCCATCGGCCGATGAGGGCCAAAAGACTGTCGGCACTATCGGCAACCACATTCAGCCTAATATCAAAGCTTTGCAGGAACCAGATGATGATCGTAGCCAGAAAAATTACAGTAAAGGCCCTCTGCAAAAAATCTTTGGCCTTTTCCCACAGCAGAAGCGCAACGCTCTTGAGGCTCGGCAAACGGTAATTGGGAAGCTCCATGACAAACGGTACCGGCTTTCCGCGGAATGTGCTCCAGTTCATGATAAGGGCTGCGACGATCCCAATCAGAATGCCCAGCAGATACAGAGAGATCATCACGAGTGCGCGGTGCGTTGGGAAGAACGCCGCGGTAAAAAACGCATAGATGGAGATTTTTGCCGAACAGCTCATATAAGGTGTGAGCAGGATCGTCATCTTGCGGTCGCGGTCACTTGACACCGTGCGCGTCGCCATGATGGCCGGCACAGAACAGCCGAAGCCGATGAGCATAGGAACGATGCTGCGGCCGGACAAGCCGATCTTACGCAGAGGCTTGTCCATCACAAACGCAACGCGGGCCATGTAACCGGTATCCTCCAAAATAGAGAGGAAGAAAAAGAGCGTCACAATAATAGGCAGGAACACCAGCACGCTGCCTACGCCTGTAAAAATGCCGTCGATAATGAGACTATGTACCACAGGGTTAATGCCGTAAGCGGTCAGGGCATGGTCCACCATGGCAGTAAGGGCGTCAATGCCGACCGCTAACCAGTCGGACAGCCGCTGCCCGATCACATGAAAGGTAAGGTAGAATGTCAGCAGCATAACGGCAAGAAAGGCGGGGATCGCCGTATATCGTCCGGTAAGAAACCGGTCGATCTTCATAGAACGGGCATGCTCTCGGCTCTCGTGGCACTTCACCACCGACGATGCTACCACGCTTTCAATGAAGGTGTAGCGCATATCGGCAAGCGCCGCGTTGCGGTCAAGCCCCGCCTCGCTCTCCATCTGCACGATGCAATGCTCAAGCAGCTCGTGCTCGTTCTGATCGAGCGCCAGACGGCCGGCGAGGTCATCGCCGCCTTCGATCAGCTTTGTTGCGCAGAAGCGGGCTGGCACACCGATGCGGTCGGCGTGGTCGGCGATCAGATGCGTGACGGCGTGAATGCAGCGGTGGACGGCGGAATCATCCGCGCAGAAGTCCGTCACCTTGGGCAGAGTTTTGCTCCGAGCCACGGCGATCGCCTGATCCACCAGCTCGCTCACGCCCTCGCCCTTTGCGGCTGCGATCGGTATGACAGGGATGCCGAGCGCGGCGCTCATCTTCTGCACGTCGATGGAACCGCCGTTGGAACGGACCTCATCCATCATGTTCAGCGCCAGCACCATCGGTATCCGCAGCTCGAGCAGCTGAAGCGTCAGGTACAAATTGCGCTCGATGTTGGTGGCGTCCACAATGTTGATCATGCCGTCCGGCTTCTGATTGAGGATAAAATCGCGGGAGACGATCTCCTCCTGCGTATAGGGCCGCAGGGAGTAGATGCCGGGCAGATCCACCACGGCGCAGCCTTTTTCATCTGTGATCTCGCCCATCTTCTGATCTACCGTGACACCGGGAAAGTTGCCGACGTGCTGGTTGGAGCCGGTGAGGGCGTTGAAGAGAGTCGTTTTGCCGCAGTTCTGATTTCCGACGAGTGCAAAGATCATTTCAGCTCACCCTCCACTTCGATCTTCTGAGCCTCCTCTACGCGCAGCGTCAGCTCGTAGCCGCGCACGCGGATCTCGATGGGATCGCCCATCGGCGCGACCTTCTGTAATGTCACGCGGGTGTGCGGGATCAGCCCCATATCCAACAGACGGCAGCGCAGGGCCCCGTCTCCGCCCACGGCGGTAATGACGGCGGACATACCGACTTTCAAGTTATCAAGTGTCATCTATTTTTCTCTCCCAATGCTTTTGATGTGTTCATGGTAACATTCTCTCCGCAGCCTGTCAATACAGCTGCGGAGGAGAGACCCTTTGTTATATGAAGCGCCTGCTGCCGCAGTAACATTGTGCGCGGTGAGACGGAACGCATCTGCCGGAAAGTGGAGGTGCGCTGCAAGGGAGTACGGGGCAAGGCGAACCGCGGCCCGGACTCGTGTGGAGCATGACTGCATCTATAATCGACTGAAGCGGAGAAAGAACCAGGGAAAGATCAGCGTAAGGTCAAGCTGCATTGTGTACGGGAACAAATGATTATCGATAGCATCGGCTTTTTACCATTAGAGAGGTTCTGCGCGACGCCTAGTGAAAAATGCAAAGAGCAGGGAATGTGCTGCCATGTCAGATGACGCAAAAAATAAGCACAATGAAGCCAAACATTGCTAACCCTTATTCATAGATAGAAGCAGAGGTGCTGACACAGATGCCAACACCTCTGCTTTCTTAGCTCATACGAACCGCATACTTCACGCGGTTTCCGTACCGCGCAGATTGGAGCAGTCCCAGCTTCTCGAATTTCAGGACAAAGCTGCGGATCGTCGCGTAGGCGGCGTTTCCGAAATCCTTTTCCAACTGCTTGGTGGAAAACTCCGTGTCGCCGTAAGCTGACAGGACAAACTCCCACAGAGATTTTTCCTTCTCTGTGATTTGCCCCTGGGACAGAGCGGCTTGGAATACGGCAGTCGTTTGAACGGCCGGAAGCGCACCGTTCAGCTTATGATATACATTTTCGATAAAATAGACCAAGAACGGCGTTGCGTCCAGAATGCCGCTGATGCCTGCGTTTTCCTCCACCAGCGTATAGGCGTCGTAATAGCTCTTACGGCTTTTGTTGATATACTCGGAAAGCGGCACAAACAACGCAGAGGAATACCCCTGCTGGACCAAGTACCACAAATGCATTAGCCGTGCCATTCGGCCATTCCCATCAAAGTACGGATGCAGATACGCCATGTAGAAATGAATCAGCGCCGCTTTCAGCAGGTCATTGATCTCGGAATCTTCATGGATAAACGCGACCAGTTCTCCCATGCGTTCCGGCAGCGCTTGCCAAGGAAGGCCCGTGTGTTCTGCCTTTGCGCCGACAACATAGACGCTGTCATGTCGATAGAAATTGCCGGGAAGTAAACGATCTTCCTCGGAAAGATAAGCTCCGATGGCCGTTTCATAGAGTTGGTGAATCGTCTCTTCGGTAATTTGGTTCGATAGATTGCTGATAAACTCCAGTCCCTTTTTCATGCCGAAAATGCGGCTCTCGCTTTCATCTGCCGGGGCAAGACCGGAGAGAATCTTACGAATGCTGTCACGGGTAAAGTCTACTTGCTCGATTGTGAAAGTAGAAATGATTTCTTCTTCCATAGCTTTGACACCATAAAGGTGTGTGCTGTTTTGAGGTTCCTTAGCTTCACCTTGCATTCCGCCTGCGTCTTACCAAGTACATTTTTGATGATCCGCTTGCCAGTCTCGGGATGGTAGCCTGCGGTGTAGCGTCCCTCCCAGCGTCCATCAGACCGCTTGCGGATGCTGCCCTCGCCGTTGGCATGTTTTTTTGCCATGAGCATCGCTCCTTTCTTTGGTAGCCACAACACATACCACAACTCCACGAAGAAAGCTACTACTTTTTCAGAAGGTCTTATTGTTTTCAGTAGCACAGAATATGCGTATAAGTACAACCGTTCAAATGCAGGAGGGAATGCCGTTCGCGGCATTCCCTCCTGCTGCATGATGTGACACATTCAGATCGTCGAGAGCAGAATTTCTTCGGCGAGTGCTAGTGCATCCTCATCCTGCACGGTGTAGATGTGCCCGCCCGGATCATCAGTTGAGAGGGAGCATAAACGGCATAAAAATTACTGAAAAAAGAAAGAAGTAAGAGAAAATGCAACATTTCCTCTTACTTCTCTTGTCATGCCATATCAGAATAGATTTCCCGTCTTCCGCAAGAAGAATCACTTGATTCTTCGTCGAATAACAATTGGAGCATATGCGATGCTTCCTTTCCGGCGGGCAA
>CAKTEZ010000016.1 GCA_934553255.1 uncultured Oscillospiraceae bacterium | reverse complement strand
CAGCGGCCGAAGGCGGCGGAGCCGCCGGTGGCGTTGACGAGCGCGACCATCACGCCGAGGATCACAAGGAAGAGGAAAATGCCCGCGTTATCGGCGATGGCGGCGGTCAGGCCGTCGTTGATGATGGTGTCGAGCGCGCCGATGGGACTGAAGTCCGTGGCGAGCAGGGCGCCGACGGTAATGCCGATGAAGAGGGAGGAGTAGGTCTCCTTCGTCAGCAGGGCAAGGCCGATGGCGACGATGGGGGGAACGAGGGACCAGAAGGTGTTGACAAACATAGAGGATCTCCTTTCGTGCATCTGCACAAAAAATTTAAGCCATGATTTCCATCATGACTTAAACACAACACCCTATTCGCGCACGCGCCACAGGCCGTATTCGGATCATGACAGCTCTCCGCCTTTCGGCGACAGTCCGACGGATATTTTCCCCCGGCCCGGTGAACGCACAAACAGGAATCCATGCGCCCCCTCGGCGACCTCCCCTTTCACTCCACGGTTCCTGCCGTTTCTCGGAGTTACTGATGTCGGCCGCGCCTCTATCAAGACTTATTAAAAACAAGGTCAGTATACACCCGTTCGGCGATTTGTCAAGAGAAATTTCCAAAATTTTGTGTTTTTATACAAATTGTACGCAAGTTCAGCGCATTCTTGCCGCTTCGTTATACGAAGCGGTGCAAAAACCGAGCGCCAGATAGCGCCGCAGCATCTGCCCGTAGGTCACATGGCCCACATCCTCGCCCGCAAGCAGCGGCAGCGCGGCGAGCGCATTTCCGTCCGCATCGCGCACGGTCAGCACACCGAGGGCGTCGCCCGCGTACACCGGCGCGGCCATGCTCTCCTCCAGCGTGACCTCCTTCGTCAGCCCGTTCACACGCGCCTTTTCCACCAACAGAATGTTGTCGCTCGTCAGCACGGGCTGCACCGCCGAACGCACGCCGAGCGTCACCGGAACGGGCGGCAGCACCTCGTCGGGCGTGACGGTCACGAGCGACCAGGTCGAAAAGCCGTAATTGAGCAAAGCCTTCGCGTCGGCAAAGCGTTCGTCGCTCGTCCTGCCCTTGAGGACGACCGCGATCAGCTCCATGCCGTTCTTCTCCGCCGTCGCGCTCAGGCAGTAGCCCGCCGCGTCGGTCGAGCCGGTCTTGAGGCCGGTCGCGCCGTCGTAAAACCGGATGAGCTTATTCGTGTTCACCAGCATGGACGCGCCGCCGCGCAGCGAATCCATCCAGACGGTCGTAAACTGCCGGATGTCCGGATGGCGCAGGATCAGCTCGCGCGACATGAGCGCGATGTCATAGGCGCTGGTAAGATGCCCCGCCGCGGGCAGGCCCGTGCAGTTGACAAAATGCGTGTCGTTCATGCCAAGCTCCTGCGCGCGCGTATTCATGCGCTCGACGAAGGCGTCCTCGCTCCCCGCGAGATGCTCGGCAAGCGCGACCGCCGCGTCGTTGCCGGAGACGATGCACACCGCCTTCAGAAGGTCGCGCACCGTCATCTGCTCATTCTCCCTCAGCCAGATCTGGCTGCCGCCCATACCCGCCGCGTGCGCCGAGCCGGTCACGATGTCGTCATAGGAGAGCGCGCCGGAGTCGATGGCCTCCATCGTCAGCAGCAGCGTCATGATCTTCGTCACGCTCGCCGGCTCGCGCGGCGCGTGTTCGTCCTGCGCGAAAAGGACCGTGCCTGTCTGCTTTTCCATCAGCAGCGCGCTTGGGCTTTTCACCGCGGGTCCCTCCGCCGCGGCGCTGACGCTCAGCAGAAGAACGGCAAGCAGAGAAAAAACGGCTGTTCGTTTCATGCAATGCACCCCTTGTCATTTCAATGGTATCCTACCTTATGAACGGGTGCGCCGCATCATTCCGCACATCTTCGTCCGCCGTGCAAATTTCGCCTTGCATTGCGCGCGGGCATCTGTTATAATAGGCTCACTTTGCAGGGTTAGTACATCGGTAGTGCATCGGCTTCCCAAGCCGAGAAGGCGGGTTCGATTCCCGTACCCTGCTCCAAAAAGGAAAGCCGCGACGCCGTCGCGGCTTTCCTTTTGTACTTTTCTTACTTGAAGTAACGCTCCAGCATACCCTTGAGCGCGCGGCCGTGACGGGCTTCGTCGCGGGCCATCTCATGCACGGTGTCGTGGATAGCGTCGAGACCGTTTTTCTTCGCGCAGGCGGCCAGCTCGAACTTGCCGTTGGTCGCGCCGAACTCGCAGTCCACGCGCCACGCGAGGTTCTTCTTGGTGGAGTCGGTCATGTTGGCTTCGAGGTCGCTGCCGAGAAGCTCGGCGAACTTGGCGGCGTGCTCGGCCTCCTCATAGGCTGCCTTTTCCCAGTACAGGCCGATCTCGGGATAACCCTCGCGGTGCGCGATGCGCGCCATGCACAGGTACATGCCGACCTCGCTGCACTCGCCGTTGAAGTTGGCCATCAGCTGGTCAAAGATATACTTCTTGTCCTCGGCGCTGATCTGGTCGTTGTTCTTGACGGTCTTGGCATAGATGCCGAATTCATGCTCGGCGGCGAGCTTCATCTCGCCCTTGACTTCCTCGAACATGTTGCTCTTGGCGTGGCACACGGGGCACTCCGCGGGAGCCTCGGGACCTTCGTAGATATAACCGCAAACCTTGCAGACCCACTTTTTCATAGCATATATCCTCCATTGTTGTAATTTTTTGGTTGCTTGCCTTTTGTGAGCTTAGTGTAGCATAGTATTTGCGCTTTTGCGAAGTTGCATTTGCAACTTTTTGGTAAATTTTTTATGAATTGCGTGCCAGCGCCTTGAGAATGCGCGGCGCAAGGAGAACGCTGACCGCGATCTTCAGACAGTCGCCCGGGAGATAGGGCAGCATATAGGCCGTGGCGAGCTTCATGGTGCTGACGGAGCCGCCGTTATAGGCGTTGACGATCAGCGCGATGTACGGCAGACCCACAAGGTACAGCACGGCAAGCCCCGCAAGACAGGCAAGCGTAAGACGGAGGGGCGTGCGGTCCCTTTCAGCAAGCTTTCCGATGACCCACGCCGTCGGGATCAGGCCGAGCAGAAACCCAAACGTGGGGTTGAACACATAGCCGAAGCCGCCGCCCGCGGCGAAGATGGGCAGCCCCACGAGACCGAGACCGACATAGAGCGCCTGCGAGAGTGCGCCGAGCCGCGCGCCCAGCAGCAGACCCGCCATAGCGGTGAAAAAGAATTGCAGCGTGATGGTCGCCTGCAAAAACTGGAAGTGGATAAATGCGCCGATGGCGGTCAGGGCGGCGAACAGCGCGCAGTAAATAAGGTCTCTTGTCTTCATGGCTCTGCCTTTCCTTGTCTCTGTGATGCGGCAAGTGTAGCACAGCCGCGGCGCATTGTCAACCAAAATATTATTGCAGGTTTACATCTTGCTCGTGTGAAAGGGGGGATACTATCCCCCCCTTTCCGGTCAAACATTGAAGCGGAAGTAGATCATGTCGCCGTCCTTGACCACATAATCCTTGCCCTCCGAGCGGAGCAGACCCTTTTCCTTTGCCGCCGCGACCGAGCCGCAGGCGATCATTTCGTTGAAATTGATGGTCTCGGCGCGGATAAAGCCGCGCTCAATGTCCGAGTGGATTTTGCCCGCGGCCTGCGGCGCCTTGGTGCCGTTCTTGATGGTCCATGCGCGGCACTCGTCCTCGCCGTAGGTGAGGAATGAGATCAGGCCGAGGAGCGTGTAGGAGCATTGGATCAGGCGGTCAAGGCCGGACTTCTCGATGCCCAGCTCCTCAAGGAACATCGCGCGGTCGTCGCCGTCCAGCTCGGCAATGTCCTGCTCCAGCTTCGCGCAGATGGGCAGCACCTCCGCGCCCTCCTTCGCGGCGAGGTCGGCGACGAGCTTGTAATACTTGTTCGCGTCCTTGTCGGCAAAGCCGTCCTCGTCCATGTTCGCCGCGTAGATGATGGGCTTAAGACTCAGCAGATCGGCGGTGGCGATCAGCTCCGCGTCCTCGCGGCTGTCTGCTTCAAAGGTGCGTGCGCTCCTGCCCGCGTCGAGATGCGCGGCGAGCGCCTTGAACACATCCGCCTCGTGCAGAAACTTTTTGTCACCCTTGCCCATCTTCACCGCCTTCTCCACGCGGCGGTTGACCATCTCAAGGTCGGCCATGATCAGCTCAAGGTCGATGGTCTCGATGTCGCCGATGGGATCGACGGGGACATTGGTGCTTGCGTCGGCGACGACGTGCATGATGTTCTCATCGTCAAAGCAGCGCACGACATGAACGATGGCATCCGTGCGGCGGATATTTTCCAGAAACTTGTTGCCGAGGCCCGCGCCCTGGCTTGCGCCCTTGACAAGACCGGCGATGTCCACGAACTCAATGACGGCGGGGGTCTTTTTCTTGGGGTGGTACATCTCGGCAAGCTTGTCCAGCCGCTCGTCCGGCACGGCGACCATGCCGACATTCGGCTCGATGGTGCAGAACGGATAGTTGGCGCTCTCCGCGCCCGCGTTGGTGATGGCGTTGAACAGGGTGGACTTGCCGACGTTCGGCAGACCGACAATGCCTAATTTCATAAAGGAAAGCCTCCTTTTATTTTTCAGGAGAGCATTTTATCACGCCGCCGCGCAAAACGCAAGCCATTCCGCCGCCTTTTGAAAAAGCAGAGCGTTCCGCCGGAACGCTCTGCTTCTTGCTTGCCGGTTTACAGCTTTGTGATAACGGGAATGACCATTGGGCTGCGCTTGGTATTCTTGAACAGGTAGTTGCTCACGCCCGATTTGATGGCGCCCTTCAGCTCGCCGACATCGCGGCTGCGGCGGCCCAGTACGCCCTCCGCCGCGGTCATGACCACGGTTTTGAGTTCGTTCATCAGTTCCTCGGATTCCTTGACGTAGATAAAGCCGCGGGTGATGATCTCCGGCTCGGCGAGCATATAGCCGTCGTGCGCGGAAATGGGCAGCACGACCACGACCATGCCGTCCTCGGCAAGGTGCTTGCGGTCGCGCAGGACCACCGCGCCGACGTCGCCCACGCCGCTGCCGTCCACGAAAATCTCGCCCGCGGGCGCCGCCGCGGGGTGGAGCTTCATCGTGCGCGCGGTGATCTCCACCGCGTCGCCGTTTTCACAGATGGCAATGTTCTTGCGGTCCATGCCCATGGACATGGCAAGGTTCTTGTGGATCTGGAGCATACGCTGCTCGCCGTGAACAGGGATAAAATACTTCGGCTTCGTGAGCGCGTGGATGATCTTCAGCTCCTCCTGACAGGCGTGACCGGAAACATGGAGCATATCCGCGCGGTCGTAAATGACCTCCACGCCCTTGCGGAACAGCTCGTTGATGACGCGCGAGACGGTGTTCTCATTGCCCGGAATGGCGCTCGCGGAGATAATGACGCGGTCGCCGGGGCCGACCTCGATCTGCTTGTGCTGCGAGAAGGCCATGCGGTAAAGCGCGCTCATCTCTTCGCCCTGCGAGCCGGTGGTGACGATGACCTGCTTATCGAGCGGGAGGGCTTTGATCTTGTTGATGTCCGTCACGGTGTTCTTGGGCAGCTTCATATAGCCGAGATCGACCGCGACCTTGGTGACGTTCTCCATGCTGCGGCCGGTGACGGCGACCTTGCGGCCCACCGCCGCCGCCGCGTCGATGACCTGCTGGATGCGGTGGACATTGGAGGCGAAGGTCGTGACGATGATGCGCTGCTTGCAGCCCGCGAACAGGCGGTCAAAGGTCTTGCCGACCATGCGCTCGCTCATCGTGTAGCCCGGGCGCTCGACATTCGTGGAATCCGCGAGCAGCGCAAGCACGCCCTGCTTGCCCAGCTCGCCGAAGCGCGCGAGGTCGATGACCTCGCCGTCGATGGGCGTGGAGTCGATCTTGAAGTCGCCCGTGTGGACGACCGTGCCGAGGCCGGTATGGATGGCGAACGCCACGCTGTCCGCGATGGAATGGTTCACATGAAGAAACTCCACGCTGAACTTGCCCGCCTTGACCGTCATGCCGCTTTCGACGGTGACGATCTTGGTGGACTTCAAAAGCCCGTGCTCCTCCAGCTTCAGGCGGATCAGGCCCGCGGTCAGGCGGGTGCAGTAGATGGGCATATTGACCTGCTTCAAAACATAGGGGATCGCGCCGATATGGTCCTCGTGACCGTGCGTGATGAAAAGGCCGCGAATGCGGTTCCTGTGCTTGGTGAGGTAGCTCACATCCGGAATGACAAGGTCGATGCCGTACATATCGTCGCCCGGGAAGGCCATGCCGCAGTCCACGACGATGATCTCGCCGCCGTATTCATACACGGTCATGTTTTTGCCGATCTCATTGAGTCCGCCAAGCGGGATGATTTTCAAATTTTCTGCCAAATTCGTTTCACTCCTTGATAATATAAATGGGGATTGGGTCAAGACCCGTAAAATGCAGGAGCGCAGGTCCGCGGACGGAAATGACCGCACGGAAACAACGGCGTCCGTACCCGGCGCTTCGCCCTGTTCCGCGAAGTGCCTGCACTCTCGGCGCCCTGCTGTTTCCTGATGGACTTGTGCTCTATTCAAACCGCGCGCAGGCGGTCAAATACATTTCTGTTCCTATAGTATACCACGGAAAATGGAAAATGTACACACTTTTTTGCCGCCGCGTTTTACCGCGTTTTTTCCACGGAAAAAACGCGGTAAGATTTCTCTTGTACCGCCGCAAGCAGCTGTGCTATAATACAGTATCTATTCCCTTATGCTTTCATGAAAGGGAGGGTCTCATGAGCAAGAAGATCAACAAGCTTTCCGAGCCGAATATGCGGCTCTACTTTATCGTCGCCGCGCTGTTCTGCGCCGCGGCGCTGTGGGTCAAGCCTCTGCTCGGCGCGGCGGAATGCGCCGTGACTGCGCTGCTCTACGCTTACTTCCGCCGCACGGCGCGCAAGCGCCGCGAGGGGATCCAGCGATACGTCGAGGACATGACCGACGATGTGGCGAGCGTGGGCAAATCCTCCATGCTCTCCGCGCCCTTTGCGATGATGGTCTTTCGCCCCGACACGCAGGAGATCCTGTGGAGCAACGAAAGCTTCCTCCAACTCACGGGCATGAAGGACGATCTGTTCGATAACCGCCTTGCCGATATGCTGCCGAGCTTTTCCGCCCAATGGCTGCTGGAGGGGCGCAGCGAATGCCCCGAAACGGTGCTGGTGAATGGGCGGCATTTCCGCGTGTTCGGCACGCTCACGCACCCCTCGAACCGCTCCGGCGGACAGGGCCTGCTGGCGCTGACCTACTGGATGGACACCACCGAGCAGGACCTGCTCAAAAAGCACAGCGAGGAGAACCGCCCCATCGTGGCCGTGCTGATGCTCGACAACTACGAAGAGCTGATGAAGGCCGGCACCGAAGCCGCGCGCTCGTCCGTCCTCGCGCAGATCGACGAGAAGATCAGCGCATGGGTCGCGGGAACGCAGGGCCTGCTGTGCAAGTACGACCGCAACCGCTATCTGCTGCTGCTGACGGAGAAAAGCTACAACACCCTCGTGGAGGGCAAGTTCAGCGTACTCGACGCGGTGCGCTCCGTCGTGACGGAGGACGGCGTGGCCGCCACGCTCTCCATCGGTGTGGGCAAGGACGCGGAGGATTACGACACGCTGTTTAAAAACGCCAAGCTCTCCATCGAGATGGCGCTCTCGCGTGGCGGCGATCAGGTCGTGGTCCGCAACCACCTCGACTTCGAATTTTACGGTGGCAAGACGAAGTCCACCGAAAAGCGTACGAAGGTCAAGTCCCGCGTGATGGCGAACGCCCTCGGCGAGTTGATCTCCGATGCCAGTCAGGTCTTTGTCATGGGCCACAAGCACGCCGACATGGACTCCGTCGGCGCGGCGGCGGGCATCTGCTGCATCGCGCGCAAGCGCGGCAAAAAGGCGCAGATCGTCATTGACCTGGAGGACAACGCCGCCGACACGATCCTCAAGCGTCTTGCGGCGCTGCCGGAATACAAGGACGCGTTTCTCAGCGGGAACGAGGCGTTCATCAAGGCGCAGCCCGGCGCGCTGCTCGTGGTGGTGGACACCAACCGCCCGGACTTTGTCGAGTCCGAGCAGTTGCTCGACACCTGCAACCGCGTGGCGGTCATCGACCACCACCGCCGCGCCGCAAGCTACATCGAATCCGCCGCGCTCAACTTCCATGAGCCGTACGCCTCCTCCGCCTCGGAGCTGGTGAGCGAGCTGCTGCAATACCTCGCCGAGCCGAGCGACCTGCTGCGTGCGGAGGCGGAGGCGCTGCTCGCGGGCATCGTCCTTGACACGAAGAATTTCACCATGCGTACCGGCGGGCGCACCTTCGAGGCCGCGGCGCTGCTGCGCCGCGCGGGCGCGGATACGGCGGATGTGCAGCGCCTGTTCCAAGGCTCGCTCTCCGACATGATCGAGCGCTACGACATCATTCGCCACGCGGAGCTTTACCGCGACGACATCGCCATCGCCGCCGTGGAGGAGGAGATCGACCGCGTGACCGCCGCCAAGGCCGCCGACGAGCTGCTGACGCTGCGCGGCGTGCGCGCGTCGTTCGTGCTTTTCAAGCACGGGACGGGCGTGAATCTGTCGGCGCGCTCGCTCGGCGAGATCAATGTGCAGCTTATTATGGAAAGGCTTGGCGGCGGCGGCAACTCCACCACCGCGGGCGGTCAGGTGCCGGACGGCACGGTGGACGCGGTGCGCGAGCAGCTCATCGCCGCCATCGACGAATATTTAGAGCAATAACATCACGCTTTGGGAGGTATAGAAACATGAAAGTCATTTTACAGCAGGATGTGAGAGGTCAGGGCAAGAAGGGCCAGATGATCGAAGCGGCGGAGGGCTATGCCCGCAATTTCCTGCTGCCGCGCAAGCTCGCCATTCCCGCCACGGCGGACGCCATCAACACCATGAACCTCAAGGAAAAGGCGCGCCGCGCCGAAGAAGCGGCGAACCGCGCCGCCGCCGTGGAGACTGCGGACAAGCTGCGCGGCTGCACTGTGAAGATCGCCGCCAAGGGCGGCGCGAACGGCAAGCTGTTCGGCGCCATCACGGGCAAGGAGATCTCGGAGGCGCTCCTATCGCAGTTCAGTCTCGATGTGGGAAAGCAGAAGATCGTGCTTGACGAGCCGATCAAGGCCTTCGGCAGCTATGAGGTCAAGGCCAAACTCGGCTACGAGGTCAGCGGTAAATTCACCGTCGCCGTGACGGAGGAATAAGTCCCCACTTTACGAAGAAACGAGGTGTCCACGCGATGGACGAACTGCTTTACCGTCAGATGCCCCACTCGCTCGAGGCGGAGCAGGCCGTACTCGGCTCGATGCTCATCGACGCGAACTGCATCAAGGACGTGATGGAAAAGCTGCGCCCCGAGGATTTCTATCTGCGCCAGAACCGTGAGATCTTCGAGACCATCTACTCCATGTTCCTCTACTCCAAGCCCATCGACGGCGTGACCGTCGCGGGCGAGATGGAGCGCAACGGCACCTACGACGAAAACACCACGCGCAGCTACCTCGTGCAGCTCATGGAGGTCACGCCGACCTCCGCGAATGTGAACGAGTACGCCGACATCGTGCGCGACAAGGCGCTGCTGCGCGCCATCGCCACGGTCGCCGGCGACATTACCGGCATGGTGCAGGACGGCACGGGCGGAGCCTCCGCCGTGCTGGACGCCGCCGAGCAGAAGATCTACGCCGTGCGCCGCGGGCGCAGCGCGCAAAATATGGAGCAGATCGGCGTGGTGCTGCAGGGCGTGCTGGACCACCTTTCCGAGCTGGCCGCCGCGGGCGGCAAGACGCTGCCGGGTCTTTCCACGGGTCTGAGCGCGCTGGACGACAAGACGAACGGCCTGAACAAATCGGACCTCATCCTGCTCGCCGCCCGTCCCGGCATGGGCAAGACGAGTATGGCGCTCAACATTGCGCTCAACGTCGCCAAGGCAAGCGGAAAGGCCGTCGCGGTCTTTTCGCTCGAAATGTCGAAGGAGCAGCTTGTCACCCGCGTTCTCTCGAACGAGGCGTTGGTGGAAAACGGACGGCTCATCTCCGGCAACCTGCGCGAGAGCGACTGGGTGAAGATCGCCGAGGCTGCCTCGACCCTCAGCCGCACGGACATCAAGATCGACGACAACCCGCTCCTCACCGTCGCGGACATGAACGCCAAGTGCCGCCGTATCGACAACCTCGGCCTGATCGTCATCGACTACCTGCAGCTGATGACCTCGGCGGGCGGCAAGGGCTACAGCGGCGAGAACCGCCAGCAGGCGGTGAGCGACATTTCGCGTATGCTCAAGATCATGGCAAAGGAGCTGCAGGTCCCCGTACTCTGCCTCTCCCAGCTCTCGCGCGCCAACGAAAAGCGCGACGATAAGCGTCCCATGCTCTCCGACCTGCGCGAATCCGGCGCCATCGAGCAGGACGCGGACATCGTCCTGTTCCTCTACCGCGACGACTATTACAACGAGGATTCCGAGAAGCACAACATTGCCGAGTGCATCATCGCCAAAAACCGCCACGGCGAGACCGGCAAGGTCGAGTTGCGCTGGATGCCGGAGTACACGACCTTCGGCACGCTGGAGAGGCGGTACGAGGACGAATGAAGAAGGTGCTGGACTTTGCGCGGCGCTATGACCTGCTGCCGCGCTATGAGCTGCTGCTCGTGGCGGCCTCCGGCGGCATGGACTCGATGTGCCTGCTGGACTTTTTATACGAAAACGGCTACCGCGTGTGCGCGGCGCACTACAACCATCAGCTCCGCGCGCAGGAGGCCGACATGGACGAGGACCTCGTCCGCGCGTGGTGCGCGGCGCGGCGCATCCCGCTGTGCGTCGGCACGGGCGACGTGGCGGCCTACGCCGCGGAACACGGCCTGACGGTCGAGGAGGCCGCGCGTACGCTGCGCTACGGCTTTCTCGATACGATCGCCGCGCAGACCGGCGCGGTACGCATTCTGACGGCGCATCACGCGAACGACAACGCCGAAACGATGCTCTTTCACCTCGCCCGCGGCACGGGGCTGACCGGCCTTGCGGGCATCGCGCCGCGCAGCGGCAAGCTTGCGCGGCCCTTCCTCTGCCTGACGCGGGCGGAGATCGCCGCCTACGCCGGAGAGCATCATGTTCCCTACCGCACGGACGCGACCAACGCCGACACGGCGCTCACGCGCAACTTTATCCGTGCCGAGGTGATGCCGCGCATGGAGCGGGTCAACCCGCTGGCGGCGGCGCACATGGCGGAGACCGCGCTGCGGCTGCGGGAGGAGGACGAGTTTCTCAACGCCCTCGCCGCCGAGCGGCTGACGGAGCTGCAAGCCGAAGCCGACGCGGTGACGCTGCCCTGTGCGGCGGTCACGCAGGCTCCCGCCGTTTTGCGGCCGCGGCTGCTGCGCCTTGCGCTCGATGCGCTCGGCGTCGGAAGGAAGGATTTTGCCGCCGCGCACTACGATGCGCTCGCCGTGTTGTGTGCGGGAAACGGGACCGCCCGGCTCGACCTGCCCGGCGGCGTGACCGCACGGCGGGAAAACGGCGCGCTGACCCTTTCCGTGCGGCGTGCCGCCGCACCGGAGCGCGTAGCGCTCCGCGCGGGCGAAACGGTCCGCTGGGGCGAATTTTTCATTCGCTGCGAAAGGCGCACGCTTCCGATCGATGCCCCCGAAAACACCATCGTTCTCAGGGGCGCCGTGCTTGACGGCTCTCTGTCGGTCGGCGCGTGGGACGCACGGGAGAGTATGTCCCTGCCGGTCTCGCGCGGCTCGCGGAGCCTGAAGCGGCTCTTCGCCGAGCGCGGCTTCTCGCCGGACGAACGCGACCGCACGCCGGTCCTCCGCGCGAACGGCGCGGTCGCCGCGGTGTACGGCATCGGCACCGACGCGCTGTTTCTTCCCGCCGACGGCGAGAGCGTGTGTGTTCTTACCTTTATCAAAACAACGGAGTGAGCCTCCGGCAAAACAAACATAAAACAACAGGAGAGGGAAAAGCTATGGCTAAAAGCATGATGGATCAGGATATGTTGAAGGTCCTCTACAGCGAGGAGCAGATCAAATCTCGCGTTCAGGAGATGGGCGACCAGCTTTACGAGCAGTTCAAGGACCGGAACCCGCTGTTCCTCGGCGTTCTCAAGGGCAGCTTCATTTTCATGGCGGACATCGTCCGCGCCTGCCAGATCAAGAGCGACATCGAATTCATCGCCGTTTCGTCCTATCAGAACGGCACGTCCTCGTCCGGCGTGGTGCAGATCCTGCACGATCTGCAGCAGGACATCACCGGCCGTGAGATCGTGGTCATCGAGGACATTCTCGACTCCGGCAACACCCTCTATTTCCTCAAGAATTACTTCATCACCAAGGGCGCCAAGAGCGTAACGGTCGTCACGCTGCTCGACAAGCCCGCCCGCCGCGTCAAGCCCATCACGGCCGATCTCGCGGGCTTTGAGGTCCCCGACGAGTTCGTCGTGGGCTACGGTCTCGACTACGCCCAGCAGTACCGCAATATGCCCTACATCGGCGTACTCAAGCCGGAGGTCTATTCCAAGTAAATTTCCCGTATCATGCAAGCGGTGTGAAAAGAGGCGCGCGTCGCCTCTTTTCTTCCACCCGAAAAAGGAGGGGACATTTTGACCCAGACCAAACGACCGAGCTATCTGCTCTGGATGCTGTGCTTCCTGCTGATCCTTTCCGTCGGCTCCTACCTCACCCGCCCCAAGGAGGCGGAGATCTCCTACGCGGAGGTCGTGCAGCTTTTCGAGCAGGAAAAGGTGAAGTCCTTCACTGTGCAGGACACAACGCTCACGCTGACCCTGCGCGAAGCGGTGGACGGCAGGACGGAGATCAAAAAGGAGCTTTATGACTTCGATCTCTTTTACGATGACCTCAACGACCTCGTCGTGCAGCAGAAGGCTGCCGGTATTCTGGAGGACTATAATTACTCCGCCGACCACTCGCCCAACTACCTCGCCATTGCCCTGCCCTATGTGATCGCGGTGGCGGGCCTGTTCGCCATCTGGTACTTCCTTTCCATGCGCGGCGCGGGCGGCGGCGGAGACCGCATGGCGAAGTTCGGCAACGCCACGTTCCGTCTCGGCAGCGAGAGCGGGCGCAAGACCACCTTTGCCGACGTTGCCGGTGCGGAGGAGGAAAAGGAGGAGCTTGCCGAGATCGTCGAGTTCCTGCGCGATCCCGATCGCTTCGTTCAGCTTGGCGCGCGCATTCCCAAGGGCGTGCTGCTCGTCGGCCCTCCGGGTACGGGTAAGACGCTGCTCGCCCGCGCGGTCGCGGGCGAAGCGGGCGTGGAGTTTTTCTCCATCTCCGGCTCGGACTTTGTGGAAATGTATGTCGGCGTCGGCGCGAGCCGCGTGCGCGACCTCTTTGAGCAGGCGAAAAAGGCCGCTCCCTGCATCATCTTCATCGACGAGATCGACGCGGTGGGCCGCCAGCGCGGTACGGGTCTCGGCGGCGGACACGACGAGCGCGAGCAGACGCTCAACCAGCTGCTCGTGGAAATGGACGGCTTCGGCACGAACGACGGCGTGGTCGTCCTTGCCGCGACCAACCGCGCGGACATTCTCGACCCCGCGCTGCTGCGCCCCAGCCGCTTCGACCGCCAGATCTACGTCGGATACCCCGACATCAAGGGCAGGGAAGAGGTCCTGCGTATCCACACCGCCAGCAAGCCGCTCGCCGAGGACGTGGATCTTACCAAGGTCGCGCAGGGTACGGCGGGCTTTACCGGCGCGGACCTTGAAAACCTTGCCAATGAAGCGGCGCTGCTGTGCGCGCGCCGCGGCGACAAATTCGTCACCATGGCGGACTTCGAGGAGGCGGAGATCAAGGTCCTCGCCGGTCCCGAAAAGCGCAGCCGCGTCGTGCCGGAGCATGAGCGCAGACTGACCGCGTACCACGAGGCGGGCCACGCCATCGTGATGCACGCGCTGCCGACGCACGAGCCGGTACACCGTATCACCATCGTCCCGCGCGGGCAGGCGGGCGGCATGACGATCTCCCTGCCCGACGAGGACCGCTCCTACCAGTCCAAGCGCTACATGGAGGAGCAGATCGTTTCGCTCCTCGGCGGACGCGCGGCGGAGAAGCTGATGCTCGGCGACATCTCGACCGGCGCCTCGAACGACATCGAGCGTGCCTCGCACATTGCCCGCAAGATGGTCACGGCCTACGGCATGAGCGAGCGCCTCGGCTCCATCGCCTTTGAGAGCGGACACGACGAGGTGTTCATCGGCAAGACGATGGGCCAGACGCGCAGCTACTCGGAAAAGACCGCCGCCGAGATCGACGACGAGGTGAAGGCCATCATCGACCGCGCCTATGCGCGCTGCGAGAACATTCTCACGGCGCAGCGCGCCGCGCTGACCGCTGTGGCGGAATATCTGCTCGCGCACGAGACGATGACGGGCGAGGAATTTGCCCGCGTGGTCGGCGAAGCCGCGGAATAGACAAAAGGACGAATGCCGAAAGCGGCGCAGGGACGGGCTTTTCCGCTCCCCGCGCCGCTTTTTCTTTTTTGCCGCGCGAATTCGCATTGTGCAAAATGCCAAAGCCATCTGTCCGCTCCGCAAAGACACGAGGGCGATAGAATTTCTCAATAAACGCCTATGCGTCCTTGCACCGCGCACAAATGCACGCAGGTATGCTGCTTTCAGGGGGAGGGTCGTTCAAAACGGCCGGAAAAAACTGACAGTTTCGACCCTTGAAAAATTTTGGATGATCCGATAGAATAAATTGAAATTCGGGGCGGGATCGCCCCAGGCCGCAGCAATGCGGCGGAAAAATCAGGAGGATACGAAAATGAAGAAAATTCTTGCACTCGTCCTTGCGCTCGTTATGGCGCTCGGTCTGGTCGCCTGCGGCTCCAAGGAGAGCGGCGGCAGCGACGAAAAGGTCGTCAAGATCGGTGTGTTTGAACCCCAGTCCGGCGATAACGGCGCGGGCGGCAAGCAGGAGATCCTTGGCATGCAGTATGCCAACTCTCTGATCCCCACCGTCGAGATCGGCGGCGAGACCTATAAGGTCGAGCTGGTCTATGCCGATAACGCTTCGTCCAACGATAAGGCGCCCACCGCCGCGCAGACGCTGATCTCCAGCGGTGTGTCCATCGTACTCGGCTCCTACGGCTCCGGCGTGTCCATCGCCGCGGGCGATACCTTCTCCGCTGCGCGCGTTCCCGCCGTCGGCGTCACCTGCACCAACCCGCAGGTCACCTCGGACTGCGATGTTTACTTCCGCATCTGCTTCCTCGATCCCTTCCAGGGTACGGTGCTTGCCAACTATGCCAAGACCGAGCTTGGCGCCAAGAAGGCATACTGCCTGTCCAAGCAGGGCGATGACTACTCCGGCGGTCTGGTGAACTACTTCGTTCAGGCCTTCGGCGCGGAGGACTGCGTGCAGGAGACCTTCCCCGAGGGTACCTCTGACTACTCCACCTACATCACCAACGCCCAGAATCAGGGCTGCGACGTGTTCTTTTCCCCCGTCTCCACCGAGGCTGCCGCCCAGATCATCGCCAAGGCGAGCGCCCAGTCCCTCGGTATGCCCATTCTCGCGGGTGACACCTGGGACTCCAATGTTATCCTTGACGCCGCCAAGGGTACCGATGTTGAGATCTGCGTGACCACCTTCTATCAGGAGGGTGCGGACCCCGCGTTCGACTCCGGCATCAAGGCGTGGATCAAGGGCGACTCCACCGCGCTTGCCAACAACGGCGGCAATGACGAGCTTGCTGCCGTCACCGCCATGGGCTACGACGCTTATAACTTCGCTCTCGAGGCCATCAAGGCTGCCGGCTCCGTCGATCCCGCCGCCGTACTCGAGGCTCTGCCGAATGTCACCGTGACCGGCGTGACCGGTGAGATCGCACTCAACGACATCGGCGACGCCATCCGCGACAGCGCCGTTGTCAAGCAGTGCAACACGCAGACGGGCAGCTGGGACTTCGTCACCATCGCCAAGGCCAACTGAACCAAAGCACAGCGCAATATTCGTGCTGGCGGGAGCGGATGCTCCCGCCAGCCTCTGCGCTTCCTTCAGGCCGCATCGAAAGGGTCTCAGACCTGGTGCGAGGGCTTTTCGACGCGGTCGGAATCATGCAAACGCAAGGGAGGAAATCTTCATGACTTTATCCGGCACCGTTCTGCCGTATCTCCTGTCGGGGATCTCGGTGGGCGGACAGTACGCCCTTATCGCCATCGGCTACACGATGGTCTACGGCATCCTGCGCCTTATTAACTTCGCCCACGGCGATGTTTTTATGGTCGCGGGTCTTTTGATGGTCTACCTCGCCGCGGCGATGCCGCTCTACGCAGCCATTCCGCTGATGATTATGCTCACCGTCCTGCTCGGCTTCACCATCGAGCGCGTGGCGTATAAGCCGCTGCGTACCGCGCCGCGTATGTCCGTCATGATCTCGGCCATCGGCGTGAGCTATCTTCTGCAGAACCTCGCGCTCTACATCACGGGCGGTCTGAACCAGAACTATCCGGAGATCCCGTGGATCTCCGACAAGGTCACCGTTTTCGGCGCCACCACCACGCGCGTCACAGTCATTACCCCGTTTTTGACCATTGCGCTCGTCTTCGCGCTGGTCATGCTCATCAACCATACGAAGATCGGCATGGCGATGCGCGCGGTCTCGCGCGACTTTGAAACGGCACAGCTCATGGGTATCCGTATCAACACCGTCATCTCCGTCACCTTTATCATCGGCACCTTCCTCGCCGCCGTCGGCTCGCTCCTGTTCTTCACGAACTACCCCGGCATCGTCCCCACCTCCGGCGGCATGCCCGGCCTCAAGGCGTTCGTCGCGGCGGTGTTCGGCGGCATCGGCTCGGTCCCCGGCGCGGTCGTCGGTGCGTTCATCATCGGCATCTGCGAGAGCCTTGTCAAGGGGCTTGACACGATCCTGCTGACGCAGGGCCTTATTGCGGAGCAGCTGGATTTCTCCACCTTCTCCGATGCGGTGACCTTCGTAATTCTTATCGTCGTTCTGGTCTTCAAGCCGACGGGCCTGTTCGGCGAGAAGCAGACCGACAAGGTCTGAGAGAGGAGGGCGCGTTATGCTGAACAAAGAACAACAAAAGCGGCAGAACATGATCTCGCTCGCTGCCGTACTCGCCTTCCTTGTGCTTGTTTTCGTACTCGATCAGGTCATCAAGCCGACCGACTCCATGTCCATGCTGCTCACGGTGCTGCAGAAGGGTTCGGTCTATGCCCTCGCCGCCGTGTCGATGAACCTGCTCAACGGCTTCACGGGGCTTTTCTCCCTCGGCCATGCGGGCTTCATGCTCATCGGCGCGTACACCTACGCCATTTTCTCCATTCCCTCCACCGCGCGCGACACGGTGTACCAGTACTTCAACGCCGCGGTACGCATCTCCTTCCCCGAGCTTCTCGGCAGCGCCCTCGGTCCCGTGGGTACGGTGCTGGGTGTCGCGGTCTCGGTGCTGCTCGCCGGCCTTGTCGCCGCCCTGTTCGCGTACCTCATCGGTCTTCCGGTGCTGCGCCTTAAGAGCGACTATCTTGCCATCGCCACGCTCGGCTTCGCCGAGATCATCCGCGCCATCTTCCAATGGAAGAAGCTCGGCCCTCTTACGAACGGCTCGAACCTCCTCAAGAGCTTCGCGCGCATCAACACCTTTAAGCTGACCGTCGGCGGCACGACGCTGAGCTTCTCCACCTTTGTCCCCGTGCTGATCGCCACGATCTGCATCGCGCTGATCGTGCTGCTCGTCAACTCCACCTATGGCCGCGCGTTCAAGGCCATCCGCGACGACGAGATCGCCGCCGAGGCGATGGGCATCGATCTTGCCAAACACAAGATGCTCTCCTTCTGCACCAGCTGCTTCTTCGCGGGCATCTCCGGCGCCATGATGGCGATGGTGCTCTCCATTGCCCAGGCCAACAACTTCAAGGCCGCCATGACCTATGAGATCTTGCTGATGGTCGTCCTCGGCGGCATCGGCTCCATCTCCGGAAGCGTCATCGGCGCTCTGCTGTTCATCTCGGCGTCCGAGTGGTGGCTGCGCGGGCTTGATATGGGCAAGTTCCTCGGCATCAACGCCCCCGATGTCTTCCGCAACGGCTTCCGTCTGGTCGTGTTTTCCATCATTATCATGATCGTCGTGCTGTTCTTCCGTAAGGGCATTATGGGCGATAAAGAGCTGCCGGAGGCGCTGCGTTCTCTCCGCGCGAGGCTGTCAAGCCTCGGGAAAAACAGGAAGGAGGCGGCAAAATGAGCAAGAATGTTCTGCGTCTTGACAACATTACGATGCAGTTCGGCGGCGTCGTCGCCGTCGACAACCTGAGCCTTGAGGTCAACGAGGGCGAGATCGTCGCGCTCATCGGCCCCAACGGCGCGGGCAAGACCACAGCGTTCAACACCATCACCGGCGTGTATGAGCCGACGAACGGTCAGGTCAGCTTTATGGGCGAGCCGATCGTCCGCAACCACCCGCAGGGCAAGATGAAGCAGAATTACAAGGGCAAGGAGGTCGAGAAATTCGTCCGCGAGCCGGTCCTTGCTCCCACGCCTGACAAGATCACCAAGCTCGGCATGGCACGCACATTCCAAAACATCCGCCTGTGGAAGTCCCAGACCGTGTTCGACAATGTTCTCATCGCCAAGCATATGCTTCGCACCAGCAATGTCCTTTCCGCCACATTCCGCCTCAACCGCAAGGAGGAGGCGCAGCAGCGCGAGGAGGTCATGGAGCTTCTCCGCATCGTGGGTCTTGAGGATGTGAAGGACGAGCTGGCGACCTCTCTGCCTTACGGCAAGCAGCGCCGTCTGGAGATCGCCCGCGCGCTGGCCACAAAGCCGCAGCTTTTGATGCTCGACGAGCCTGCCGCCGGCATGAACCCGCAGGAGACCGACGAGCTGACCGAGTTTATCGGCCGCATCCGCGACGAGTTCCACATGACTATCCTGCTCATCGAACACCACATGGACCTCGTCATGGACATTTCCGACCGCATCTATGTCATCGACTTCGGCGAGCTGATCGCCACCGGCACGCCGGAGGAGATCCAGAACAACCAGCGCGTCATCGACGCCTATCTGGGGGTGGAAGAGGATGCTTAAAATTCATGATCTTCAGGTCGCTTACGGCGGCATTCAGGCGCTGCGCGGCATCGATATGGAGGTGCCGGACGGCAAGATCGTCACCCTCATCGGCGCGAACGGCGCGGGCAAATCCACCACGCTGCGTACCATCTCCGGTCTGGTCAAGGCGAAGGCCGGTTCCATTCAGTACAACGGCGAGGAGCTGCTCGGCAAGCCCATCAGCTCCATTCTTGCCGCGGGCATCGCGCAGGTCCCCGAAGGCCGCCGCGTATTCCCCGACATGACCGTGCTGGAAAACCTCAAGATCGGCGCCTATCTCCGCAAGGACAAGGAGGAGATCGAAAAGGACATCGAGTGGGTCTATGAGCTCTTCCCCCGCCTGAAGGAGCGCAACTGGCAGCTGGCCGGTACGCTTTCCGGCGGCGAGCAGCAGATGTTGGCCGTCGGCCGCGGTCTGATGTCCCGCCCAAAGGTCCTGATGATGGACGAACCCTCCCTCGGCCTCGCGCCGCTGGTCGTGCAGGGCATCTTCGACATCATCCGTGAGATCAACCGGCAGGGCGTGACCATTCTGCTCATCGAACAGAACGCCAACATGGCGCTCAAGATCGCCGACCACGCCTATGTCCTCGAAACGGGCTGCATCACCATGAGCGGCACCGGCGCGGAGCTTCTGGCAAACGAAAAGGTCAAGGAGGCCTACCTCGGCAAGAAGCGGAACAAATAAACTCCGCGCCGCCTTGACACCCCGCGTAAAATGAAATAGAATGACCGTCAGCCGTTGTGCTGACGGTCATTTTTCATCGAAAAGAGGGAGAGGAACGCGATCATGGTATACCTTGCGGTTGTACTGAGCGCAGCGCTCGGCGGTTTTGTCCAATCCATCACCGGCTTCGGTGCGGCGGTCGTGATGATGACCGTTCTGCCGTACTTTTTCACCATGGCGGTCGCCCCCTCGGTCTCCACCTCCATCTGCCTCGGCCTGACGGTCACGCTGGCGTGGAGGCTGCGAAAAAGCGTAGACCTCCGCATCACCCTCCCGCCGACGCTGCTTTACGCCGTCGCAAGCGTCGCAGCCATCCGTTTCGTCGGCGCGATGGATCTGCGCGTGATGACCATTGTGTTCGGCGCGTTCCTGATGCTGCTGGGAGTCTATCTGCTGCTGACCGAAAAGAAAGCGGCTATCCGCATCACCCCCGCCGTCACCGTTGTCTGCGGCCTGCTCGCGGGCGTCTGCGGCGGGCTGTTCTCCATCGGCGGGCCGATCATGGCGCTCTACTACCTCGCCGCCACGGACAGCCGCGAGAGCTACCTCGCCAACGCGCAGGCAAACTTTGCCGTCAATAATGTGACCTCCATCACCACGCGCATTCTGAGCGGCTATTACACGCTCGACCTCCTGCCGCTGACGCTGCTCGGCGTTGCGGGTGTGGTGTGCGGGCAGCGCTTCGGCCTGAAGCTCGGCAGCCGTCTTGACGCCGCCCAGCTCCGCCGTCTGGTGTACGCCTATGTCATTCTCTCCGGCGCGGTCACCGTGATCCAACAGCTGCTTCGGTAAGATCGGACGCGTTCGGAACCGGAGCGTCGGACTCCCGTTCTGGCCGGTTTGCCGTCGGGGAATGCAAGAGACTGTCCGGCGCGGTCGGCGGCAGGGATACAGCCGCGCCGGAGAATGCCGGTGCTGAGAGGAGGAAGCCGCTCGTTGGGATGCTCAGCCGAGCTTTTCGCACAGGTCCTCCAACGCGGCGGTCATCGCCTCCTCGAATGAGGGGTGCGGACGCATCGCGCGGCAGAACTGCTCGGCGGTCAGGCGGTTGGCGAGCGCCTGCGCCACGCCGCCGATCATGTCGCTCGAATGCTCGCACATGAGCTGCGCGCCGAGCAGCTCGTGTGTTTCGGCGTGGGCGACGAACTTCATAAAACAGCGCCCGGGGTCGGCAATAAGCGTCTTGGCGTTGCCGAACATAACATGCTTGCCGACCTTGACGGGAAGCCCCGCTTCCCTGGCCTCTGCCTCGGTCATGCCGACGACCGCGATCTCCGGACGGCAGTAAATGCAGCTCGGCACGACCGAAAGATCGGTGTGACCCCTTGCGCCGCACAAATGCTCAACGCAGGCAATGCCCTGCGCGGTGGCGACATGGGCGAGCTGGATTTTTGCCGACACATCGCCGATGGCGTAAACGCGCGGCAGGCTTGTTTCAAAATTCTCGTTGACCGCGATGCTGCGGCCGTTCATTCCGACGCTTACGCCGTCGGCAAACAATCCGTCGCAGTAGGGGCGGCGGCCGATGGCGCAGAGCACCGCCTCGCCCGTGACCGCTTCCTCCTTCTCCTTGAAGATGAAGCGTACGGCGAGATCCTTGCCCGACGGCTCCACGCTTTGAACCATCGCGTTCGTATAGACCTTCACACCCTGCTTTTTGAGGATCAACGCGAGGTTCTGTCCCAGTTCCTTATCCAGGTTGGGCAGCAGACGGTCCATGCCTTCGATCACGGTCACCTCGCAGCCGAGGTCGGCGTAGAACGCGGCAAATTCGATGCCGATGACACCGCCGCCGATGATGATAATGGAGCGGTAGAGGTGGTCGCAGCCCTCGAGCAGTTCATCGGAGGTCATCGCCAGCTCCAGACCGGGGATCGGCGGGCGGGACGGGACGGAGCCGGTGGCGATGAGAATATCGTCGCAGGCGTAGTCCGTGATCATTCCCTCCGCGTCCGTCACGCGGACGCGGCCGGAGCCGGTGATGAGCGCTGTGCCGCGCAGCAGGTCGATCTTTGCGGTCTTGAACAGCGCTTCGATGCCGGAGGAAAGCTTCTGCGAGATCTCGCGCTTGTAGGCAAAAATTTCCGTCATATTGGCGCGGATGCCGTCGGCATGAATGCCGCAGTACGCGCCGTTTTTCGCGTCGCGGTAAATGGCGGAGGAGTGGAGCAGCGTCTTCGTCGGAATGCAGCCGCGGTTCAAACAGGTGCCGCCCGCCTCGCGGCGTTCGACCACGGCGACCTTTTTGCCGAGCCTTGCCGCGCGGAGCGCGGCCTCGTACCCGCCGGGACCGGCGCCGATAACGATGAGTTGATAATCAGCCATACTTTTTCTTTCCTTTTTGAGAGCAATGCCGCCGTTTTTCGGCGGCATTGCGTGATGTTTGGGGGTCAGACATCCTGCGCGCGCAGTAGCGCGCAGAGATCGTCCGCATAAGGCGCGCAGGCTCCCGTGCCGCGGACGCGCTCGCACAGCGCCCCCACGGAGAAGCGGCAGCCGCGCAGAGCGTCCGCCAGCGGCGCGGCAAAGTCTGCGTCCATCGCGTCCGTCCAGACGGCGGCGTCGGCGCAGACGCCGTTCTCCACGGCAAATTGCAGCGTCAGCTCGCCCCAGACAAAGCGCTTGCTGCAGGAGAACGAGAAGGGGACGCTTTTGCCGTACACCCATTCGTAGCTGCGGAAACGCCAATAGCGGCGTTCGATCTCGGCGGCGTCAAGGTCGCTTTCGCGGAGCGGGCGTGCCGTCAGCCCATAGACCGCCTCGAAAGCCTCGACCATCGCGCGAGCAAGGCGCTCAACGGTCAGGTCCGGCCTCAGCTCCGTCAGGTTGATGACGCGCGAGCGCACGGAGGCAACGCCCTTGCTCTCAAGCTTGGCGCGCGAGGGCGTGAGATACCTGCCGAGGTTTGCGAGGTCCACGCGAACAAGCAGCGTTCCGTTGTGGAACGAGCGGCCGTTGTGCGAGTAGAACGAGTTGCCGGAGAATTTGCAGCCGTTCGTCAGAATGTCGTTGCGGCCTGAGATCTCCGCCGGAATGCCCAGACTGCGGCAGGCCTCGACGATCACGCTCTGCTGGCGGCGCAGGTCATAATCCTCCGTACGCAGCGAAAATGTGAAGTTGAGATTGCCCATGTCGTGATACACCGCGCCGCCGCCGGAGAGCCGGCGGGCAAGCGTCCCGCCGTCGCGCTCCAGTTCGGTGGTGCGGCATTCCTGCCACGCGTTCTGGTTGCGGCCGATGACGACCGTGTGCTTGTTCTGCCAGAGGTAGAGAACGCAGGTATCCACCGCCACGGTGTCGGTCAGATACTCCTCCAGCGCCAGATTGCGGTGCGGATCGGTGCAGGAGCCGATAAAATAGTGTAAATGTTTTATCATGTGAATGAATAGCGAAGGATCATATTGCGCGCCGCGCCGACCTCGTCGAGGCGGCGGACCGGCGTATCGTGCGGCGCGGTGTGGAGCGCGTCGGGATCGGAGTAGGCAAGGTCGAAGAGCCTGCCGTAGATGTCGCAGACCTCGTCCATGGTCTCCTTGCTCTCTGTCTCGCACGGCTCGACCATGAGCGCTTCGTGAACGATGAGCGGGAAGTACATCGTGGGCGGGTGCAGGCCGTGATCGAGCATTCCCTTGGCAAGGTCGAGCGCGGAAACGCCCGTCTCCCTGTGCAGGTCCACAAGGCACATGACGAACTCATGCATACAGATCTCGTCGTATGCCATGGTGAATTTCCCGGCAAGCTTCACGCGCATATAGTTTGCGTTCAGCACGGCGTTCATCGCCGCCTCGGGAATGCCGCGCTTTCCGAGCGTGAGCACATAGGTCAGCGCCTTGATGCACACATCGAAGTTGCCGTAGAACTGCTTCACGCGGCCAATGGACTTTTCAGGGCATTCGAAATCAAATTTGCCGTCCTTCTCGACCACCAGCGGGGCGGGCATATACTTTCTGAGAAATTCCTTGCAGCCGACCGCACCCGCGCCCGGACCGCCGCCGCCATGCGGCGTGGCAAAGGTCTTGTGGAGGTTCGAGTGGATGCAGTCGAAGCCCATGTCGCCCGGGCGCACCACGCCCATAACGGCGTTGAGGTTCGCGCCGTCGTAGTAACACAATCCGCCCGCGTCATGGACGATTTTTGTGATCTCCAGAATGTTCTTGTCAAAAATGCCGACCGTGTTCGGGTTCGTGAGCATTAGTCCCGCCGTGTCGGGGCCGACCGCGGCGCGCAGCGCGTCGAGGTCCACGCAGCCGTCTGCGCCGGAGGGAATATTCACGACCTGATAGCCGCACATCGCGGCGGTGGCGGGATTGGTACCGTGTGCGGAGTCCGGCACGATGATTTTTGTGCGCGCGGTGTCGCCGCGGTCCGTGTGGTACGCCTTGATGAGCAGCACGCCGGTAAACTCGCCGTGCGCGCCCGCGGCGGGTTGGAAGGTCACGGCATCCATGCCGAAGATCTCGCCCAACTCCGCGCCGAGAACATGGAGCGCCTCAAGTGCGCCCTGTGCGGTCTCGACCGGCTGGAGCGGGTGAAGCTGCGTGAAGCCCGGCAGCGCCGCCATGTCCTCGTCGATCTTGGGGTTGTACTTCATCGTGCAGGAGCCGAGGGGATAGAAGCCGTCGTTCACGCCGTGGATGCGCTTGCAGAGGGCGGTATAGTGGCGCGTCAGTTCGTTTTCGCTCACATGGGGCAGGTGCAGCGCCTCGGTGCGCTCTTCGGGGAGGGTGTATTCCGGCACATCGCACGCGGGCATGAGGGTCATGCCGCGGCCTTCGACGCCAAGTTCAAAAATGAGCTTCATTTCACTTCCACCTCCTTCACGATGGCGGCGGCACGGTCAAGCTGCTCCTTGGAGACCAGCTCGGTCACGCACCAGAGAATGCCGCCGTCCACCTCCGCGCCGCCGAGAATGCCCGCCGCATCCAGCGCGTCGAGGATCCTCCTGCGGCAGGTGGGACAGGCGCACTCGGTGACGAACTCGTGGAAGAACTCGCCCCTGTACTTGACAGCGCAGCCCGCTTTTTCCAGCGCAGAGGCAAAATAGTGCGCCTTTGAGACACACAGCCGCGCGCATTGCTTCATGCCGTCCTCGCCCATCGCCGCCATGTAGATGCCGGCGGTAAAGGCGCACAACGCCTGATTGGAGCAGATGTTGGAGCTGGCCTTTTCGCGGCGGATATGCTGCTCGCGCGCGGAAAGCGTGAGGACATAGCCGGTCTTGCCGTCCACATCCCTGGTCTGACCGACGATGCGGCCGGGCAGCTTACGGGTCATGGCGGCCGTCGTCGCCATAAAGCCGAGGTACGGACCGCCAAAGGCGGTGTCGAGGCCGAGCGGCTGTCCGTCGCCGACCGCAATGTCCGCCCCCATCGCGCGCGGCGTGGGCAGGAGGGCGCAGGCAATGGGGTTCACGCCCATGACGAACTTCGCGCCCGCGGCATGGACGATCTCGCCGATGGCCTTCGCGTCCTCGATCTGGCCGAAGTAGTTCGGCTGCTGGAGGTAGAAGCACGCGGCGTCCTCGCCGAGCGCGGCGCGCAGCGCGTCCGCATCGGTCCTGCCGTCCATTGCGGGAACGACGATCAACTCGGTGTTGGACGCGAAGCAGTAGGTCCGCATCGTCTCGATGACCTGCGGGTGCGCCGCGGCGGAGACATAGGCTTTGGTGCGCTTGCGGTCGCGGCACATGGGGATGGTCTCGGCGGCGGCGGTCGCGCCGTCGTAGTGCGAGGCGTTGGCAACATCCATACCCGTCAGCTCGCAGATCATTGTCTGGAATTCGAAGGTCCCCTGCAGAACACCCTGACTGATCTCCGCCTGATAAGGCGTGTAGCAGGTGACCAGCTCCTCACGGGAGGTGATGGACTTCACAACGGCGGGAATGAAGTGGCGGTAGGCGCCCGCGCCGCGCAGAACCGTCTTATAGACCTTGTTCTTCTCGGCCATGGCGGTGACCTTTTCGCGCACCTCCAGTTCGCTCATGCCTTCGGGGATGTTGAGCTTCCCGTTCAGCAGCATCCCCTGCGGGACGGCCCGATACAGGTCCTCAAGGCGTTTGACCCCGATGGCCGCAAGCATTTCTTCCCGTTCCGCCGCGGTGGTAGGAACGTAAGAACCCATCTCAGCCCTCCTCGGCGCAATGCGCCTCGTAAGCCGCCGCGTCGAGCAGCTCCTCGGTGCCGCTGATTCCCTCGACCTTGATGATCCACGCGTCGTAGGGGTCGGAGTTGAGCGTTTCCGGCGCATCGGCGAGCGCCTCGTTGACCGCGCAAATGGTGCCGCTGACGGGGGAGACAATATCGGAGACCGCCTTGACGGACTCGACGTCGCCGAACGCCTCACCGGCGGTGACGGCGTCGCCCTCGGCGGGCAGGTTGATGAATACCACGTCGCCCAGCGCGTCCTGCGCGAAATCGGAAATGCCGATGACGGCGGTCTCGCCGTCCATCTTGATCCACTCGTGGGACTTGGAATACTTCAGCTCAGCGGGAAAATTCATGGTGTTGTCCTCCTCAAATTTTGTTGTAAAGTTCGTTGTGATAGTATGTATGCTTACTTGTCCAGCTTGTAGAACGGCATGGGGACGATCTCCAGCTCGACCATGCGCCCGCGCACATCGGCGTTGAGGTGCTTGCCGATCTCGATCTGCTCGGCGGGAACATAGCCCATCGCTACGCCGCAGCCGAGGAACGGCGCGAATGTGCCGGAGGATGTCCAGCCGATCTTCTCGCCCTCCATCGTATAGAGGTCGCAATGCTCGCGCACGATGCCGCGGCCGACGACCTTCATGCCGATGCGTTTCAGCTTCGGCGCGCCGAGCGCAGCGAGCGCGTCGCGGCCGATAAAGTCCTTGCCGGTCAGCTTGCAGGGAAGGCCCGCCATCTTGGGCGTGATCTCGTCGTTCATCTCATGGCCGTAGAGCGGCATGGACGCCTCAAGACGCAGCGTGTCGCGCGCGCCGAGACCGCAGGGGATCAGACCGTATTCCTCACCCGCGGCGAGCAGAGCCTTCCACAGATCCACGGTATCCTCGGCCTTGCAGTAGATCTCAAAGCCGTATTCACCGGTGTAGCCCGTCTGGGAGACCAATGCGTGAATGGTGCGCCCGCCGAGATCCAGCGGCGCGTTGTCGATGAAGGTATAATACTTCGCGGGAATGTACTGCTCGGGACAGAGCTTTTTCAAGATCTCGCCGGACATGGGGCCTTGAAGCGCGACCTGCCCCCAATCGTTGCCCTCGTCGCGGTAGTCCACATCGCCGAACAGATGGCCTTCGACCCACGCGGCGTCCTTGTCGCGGTTGCCCGCGTTGACGACGAGCCAGTAATCGTCGGCGGCGCAGCGATAGACGATGAAGTCGTCGATGATGCCGCCCGCGTCGTTGCAGAACATGGCATACTTGATGTCGCCGTCCTGCATGGCGGAGATGTCGGCGGTGATGAGCTTCTGCACATTTGCTGCCGCGTCGGGACCGCGGAGCCGCAGTTCGCCCATGTGCGAAACATCAAAGAGTCCCGCCTTCCGGCGCACGGCCGTGTGTTCGGCGATCACGCCGGTGGGGTACTGCACGGGCATCAGAAAGCCGCCGAACTCCACGATTTTTCCGCCCATGTCCACATGGGTCTGATACAGGGGTGTTTTCCTTTCCATAAGCTGTTTCCTCCTCTTATTACATTTTATAAATGATATTATAAAAGCAATCGAAATATGGCATAGAAAAAAGGCACAAAGTCCCCCCTGGAACTTTGTGCCTCCGTTTTATGACCTGAGAGTTTCCCCGCCTTTTGCACATCGCATCACACAGGTTGCACCTTCGGCGTGCGGCAGGCCGCACTTTTCGGAGCGTCGTCCGAGTCCGGTCCTTCTGCCTGAGAGCTTTTGCGTTCCCCTTCGGCGCCGCGGCGGATATACCGCGGTCTCTCCCGTGACCCATCATCCGATCACTTTATCCACTTTCCTTTTTAAGGTAACACGACGGCCTTGCTTTGTCAAGTAAAGAAAAAACGGATTTTTGCCGAAAAAGAGAAAACAGTACCTTAAACCTATGCCGCTCTCCGCAGGAGCGGGTCATTCGCGCGGGCGCTCGTCCTGAGCGTGCAGCTGCTTTTCCAGCGCGGACTGTCTGGCAAGAATGGCGTTGACCTTATCATAAAGGTCCTCGATCATGATCTCGGTCTTGAGGTTGACCTTATAGTCGTTTTCCGCGCGGCGGCGGTCCTTCTCCTCCTGCCGGTTCTGGCTCATCATGATGAGCGGCGCCTGGATCGCCGCCACGCAGGAGAGTACCAGATTGAGCAGAATGAACGGGTACGGGTCAAAGGCCTTGGCGGCAAGCAGCGCGTTGACGGCCATCCAGAGGATCAGCACGCCGGTAAAGGAAAAGATAAACGCCCAGCTGCCCGCGAACCGCGCGATAGAGTCCGCCGCCCGCTGCCCAAGCGTGTATTTTTCCTTTTCACCGGCGGGATCTTCAGAGATCTTGCTGTCCGCCAGCAGGTTCAGCACCTCCTCATCCGTCATGTCGTGGCGGATGTCCTCAAGGATCTCCCGCAGGAGCTTCCGGTTTTCTTTCATGGAACAGACCTCCTTATCCTTTCACATGGCTGCGTTTCGGCGCGCTCAGCAAAGACCGAGATGGTGGCGCAGCTCGCCGACGCTGTAAAGCGAGCCGTAGGCGCAGACCGCGTCCTCCGGCCCCGCAAGGGCGAGCGCGGCGTCCAGCGCCTCGCCGATGGTGGCGTGCGCCTCGGCGGGAACGCCTTGCGCGCGGACCCATGCGGCAAGCTCGTTTTCATCCTTGGCGCGCTCGCTTTCGGGGCGGACGGCGATCACCCGCTTCGCCAACGGCAGCACCTCGCCGACCATGCTCTGCCAGTCCTTGTCGGCAAGTACGCCGATGAGGAAAATGAGCTTTTTCTCGCCGTAGAGACGGCGCAGCGACGCGGCAAGCGCCTGCGCGCATTGGGGATTGTGACCGCCGTCGATAATGAGATCGGGGCGGCGGCGGACCAACTCCAGACGCCCGGGCCAACGCGCGGCGGCAAGGCCGCGCGCGACCGCCTCCGCCGGAATGCGCCGGCCCTGCGCGCGGAGCGCGTCCACCGTGTCCAGCACGGTCATGGCGTTGGAGAGCTGATATTCGCCCAGCAGCGGCAGAAGCAGCGGCGCGCCGCCGCGGTAGGTGAAACGCTGCCCGTCAAGGTCGGAGCGCAGCAGCGTAAGCTGTGCGGGATCGGTGACGGTGAGGGGAACGCCCTCGGCGGCGCAGGCGCGCCGGACAATGTCCTCCACCTCGCGGCTCTGGCGGTAGAGTACGGCGCGGCAGCCGCGCTTGAGGATGCCGGACTTTTCCGCGGCGATGGCGGCGAGCGTGCTGCCGAGAATGGCGGTATGCTCCAAACCGATATTGGTGATGACCGCCGCCTCGGGGGCTGGAATGACATTGGTGGAGTCCAGACGCCCGCCCATGCCGACCTCGACCACGGCGAGGTCGCAGGCGTTTTCCGCGAACCAGAGAAGACCAATGGCGGTCATCAGCTCGAACTCTGTGGGGTGTTCGGCGAGCGTATCCGCCGCGGCAAGCACGCGCTCCGCGATGCGCGTGAGCGCATCGTCGGGGATGGGCGCGCCGTTCACCTGAAAGCGCTCGTTGAAGCGGTAGAGGTGCGGCGAAGTGAAAAGCCCCGTGCGATAGCCCGCCGCCGAAAGAACGGAGGCGAGCATGGCGGCGGTGGAGCCTTTGCCGTTCGAGCCGGTGATGTGGACAAAGTGCAGGGACGCTTCGGGGTTTCCCAACACGGCGAGCAGGGCGCGGGTGCGTTCCAGACCCGGCTTGCGTCCGGTCCACGCATACTGATGGATGCGCGCGGCGACAGCTTCTCCGGTCATCGCGGTGCCTCCCTTCAGCGGTACATCTGCGCGAGCATCAGCTTCGCGCTGCCTTCGACGGCGAGCTGCGCGGGCGCGTCCTCGATCAGGGCGCTTTCGTGCGCGGCAAGCGTCAGCGCTTCGCCGCCCGCGCGGAGCGTGACGCTCCCCTCGCCGCAGTAGAGCAGAGCGGTCTCGCCCGCGCGGAGCGCGAGCGTCTCCGCGCCGTGCGGAAAATGCGCGGTGACGCAGCCGCGGCATTGCCCGCGGCGCAGCATGAGGTTGAAGTCCGTGCAGCGCCCCCACGAATGGGTGTCGTCCGCGCCGGAAAAATCGTGGATCTCGTAGGGATGGAGCGTGAGCCGTTCGCCGCCGTTGTGCGTGAGCGTCATGTCGCCGCGCAGCGTGGAGATGACGCGGTCGTAGGCGGGCAGAGCGGTGAAATCGGATTCGTCCAGCTCGACGGTCGCGGAGCTGAGCCGCCAGAGAAAGTCGTGGTCGGCATAGACCGCGCCGCGCGGCGCGATGGCAAGCTGGGTGGTCGTGCCGCCGGACCATTGGGTGGTGAGGTAGTCGGCAGGCGTCAAATGCGTAAGCGTCATAAAATAGACCTTCCTTTTCGTTGAGTTGGAGAAAGGGCAATGGCTTCGGTAACATCTTACCGAAGCCATTGCGGTTTTGCAAGTTTTTTATCAGCCGTCGATCAGCTTGACGATGGCGGCATAGCACTCGTCTGCCAGAGGCAGCGCGTGCGCGAGCAGCTTCTCGCCGCGCGCACGGTACTCGGCGGCAAACTCCTGATCCTTCAGGGAGCCGACATTGATGAGCACATTGAGCCACGCGCCCTGAATGCCCGCCTTGAGAGACAGGAACGCCACGCCGAGGTCGCTCGCGGAGGTGTCGTTGAAGCGGCCGAGGAGGGAGTGGGCGAGGGTGAGGGTCTCGTCGATCAGCTCCATCATCTCCATGGGGGTCTTGGTGCAGCCCTTGAGACCGTTCTGAATGGCGGCGGAGCGCTCAGCCTTCTGCTCGTCGGTATCCTTGGGCATACCGAAGGCGGCGGAGACGACATTGAACGCGTCGGTGTCGCGGTCCATCACATCGAGCAGGCGAGTCTTCAGCTCGTTGCCCTTGGCCTCGACCTCGGCGGCGTGTTCGGCAAACTCGGCGTACTTCTTACGGCCCTGGGTAAGGCCGCCGACCATGGCGGTCAGCGCGGCGCCGATGGCGCCGTAGAGCGCGGCGCAGGAGCCGCCGCCCGGCGCGGGAGCGTCGGAGGAAACGATGTCGGCAAAGCCGGTAACGGTCAGTTCAGCAAGTTTCATTGTATTCGTTCTCCTTTCGGGGAATTATTCCATGTCGATGAGGTGATACTCCATGACCTGCTTCTTGCAGTCGAAGTCCTTGGCCTTGAGATAGAACTCAGCGCAGTCGATGAGCGCCTTGGCGGGGGTCAGGCCGACGATCTCGCTCTCGATGACGCGGGTGCCGTAGCGCTCGGCCAGAGCCTTGATCATTTCATAGGTGACATAGAGCGGGGTGTCCTCGTAGTTGACCATGTTCATGGAGACCTGCGCGATGCCGCGGTCCTCGAGCATGAAGCCCATGGC
>CAKTEZ010000015.1 GCA_934553255.1 uncultured Oscillospiraceae bacterium | reverse complement strand
CAGATCTCGATCCATTTTCCCGCGTTCCAGCATCTTTCATCACCCTTACCCATTCTACCATATCTATCAGAAAAAGCCCAGCTCCAGCCGGACTTTTTCGACAGACTGAAAGGAAGCGTCCCGCTATGCGGGGCGCTTCCTTTTTTCAACTCTCCATGTGCTTGCCGAGGAAGGACGCGATGGTCTGTGCGAGCTTGTATTCCGTCTCACCGACGCGGCTCTCGCCCTCGCTCTCCACAAACAGCACCAGCCCCAACGCATCGCCCTCGGAGATGATGGGCGCGGCGATGGCGGCGCAGCAGCGATCCAGCGTATCGGTGACATAGACGCTGCGCTCGCTCCCCTGTGCGCGGTAGATGGCGCGGTCCTCCATGATGCGCTCCAGCTCGGGGCTGATGCGCTTGCCGATCAGGTCGCGGCGCGCGCCGCCCGCGGCGGCGACTACGCTGTCACGGTCCGTCACGGCGACGGTCAGGCCGGTGGTCTTGTTCAGCGTCTCACAGATCTGGCCGGCAAATTCGTCCACGCCGCCCATGAGCGAGTATTTTTTGAAGATGACCTCGCCCTCCTTGCTCGTGTAGATCTCCAACGGGTCGCCCTCGCGGATACGCATGGTGCGGCGGATCTCCTTGGGAATGACCACGCGGCCGAGGTCGTCGATCCTTCGCACGATTCCGGTTGCTTTCATCTATGCCGATCTCCTTTTTTAGTTGTTTTACTGCGCTTAGTCTTTGAAAATCGCGCCAGTTTATCCAAGGAACAAGTTGGAAGATTTTTGATGCGCGGGGGCGGAGCCGTGTCCTTGCGGCGGAACGGGACATATCTGATAAAATTCGTGTAAAACTGATAACTTTGGTAAATTTTCTTGCCATTTATCCGTGCGGGCTGTAATATTTTTGCAGCCTGCGGCGGTGGAAACGTTACCGCGCCGCCGGTAATTTGAATTGGAGGAAATTTGCATGAAAAAGCTTATCGCACTGCTTCTTTGCCTTGTGATGGCGCTCAGCCTTGTTGCCTGCGGCAGCAAGCAGGACGACACACAGACCCCCGCTGACGATCAGCAGGGTACCGAAGAGACCAGCCTCATCGACGCCGCCAAGGCCGAGGGCAAGCTCGTCGTCTACGGCTCCTGCGAGGAAGAGTACCTCGCCGCCGCCTGCGAGAACTTCGAGAAGATGTACGGCATCGAGGTCGAGTATCAGCGTCTGTCCACCGGTGAGGTGCAGGCCAAGATCGAGGAAGAGAACGGCAATCCGTCCGCCGATGTCTGGTTCGGCGGCACGACCGATCCCTACAATGTCTGCGCGGCTGAGGGCCTGCTCGAAGCCTATCAGGCGGAGAACGCCTCTCACATCACCAAGCCCCAGTACAAGAACGCCGACGGCTATTGGTACGGCATCTACACCGGCATTCTCGGCTTCATGGTCAACACCGACGAGCTTGAGCGCATGGGCCTCGAGGCTCCTCAGGATTGGGCCGATCTGCTCAAGCCCGAGTATCAGGGCCTGATCTGGCTGTCCAACTACAACACCGCCGGCACCGCCAAGCTGGTCATCAACACCATGATCCAGAAGTACGGTCACGACGAGGGCATCCAGTACCTCGTTGACCTCGACAAGAACATCGAAGTCTACACCAAGTCCGGCTCCGGCCCGAGCAAGAATGTCGGCACCGGCGAGTGCGTCATCGGCATCGGCTTCCTGCATGACGGCATCACGCAGATCCTCGACAACGGCTACGACAACATCGAGCTGATCATCCCGTCCTCCGGCACTTCCTGCGAGATCGGCGCCACCGCCATGTTCAAGGGCTGCGCGCATCCCAACGCCGCAAAGCTGTGGATCGAGTACGCGCTCTCTCCCGACTGCGTGAACCTCGCCGCCCAGAACGGTTCCTACCAGTTCCTGGTCATCGACAATGCCACCCAGCCTGAGGCTGCCGCCGAGTTCGGCCTGGATCCCGAGAATGTCATGGACTATGACTTCGACGACGCCACCAAGAACATCAAGACCTATGTTGAGGAAGTTATGACCGCTCTGGCCGCCTCCGGCGCGAACACCGGCGACGAGAACCGCTTCCAGGTCAAGTAAATCCCCGCATACCACAAAAGCAAGCGACCCAGCAATTCTGACGGGGCGGCGGCCTTGGCCGCCGCCCCTCCTGCATTTTTCTCCCATTCATCGAGAAAGGAGCTTCCTATGGCACGTTCTCAAAGTGCGGCGCTGGACCGGAAAAAGCTGATGGCCGACCCCATCATGGTCACCACCATCGTCGTACTCATCACATTTCTGACTTTGTTCATTCTCTACCCGCTGGCGATCTTGCTGGTGGATAGTTTCGTGGGCGACGGCAGCTTCGGCTTCGGCATCTTCAAGCGCATCTTTGCCATGCCGACCTTTACCACCGCCATCACCAATACGCTGAAGGTCGGCTTCCTCGTCGGCATTCTCTCGGCGCTCCTCGGCCTGCTCTTTGCCTATGTCGAGGTCTATGTCCGCGTGGGGAAGTTCGTCGGAAGCCTTTTCAAGGTCGTCTCCATGCTGCCGGTCGTCTCCCCGCCGTTCGTGCTGTCGCTTTCCATGATCATGCTCTTCGGCAAGGCGGGCATCATCACCCGCTTCCTGCTCGGCATTTACGACAACAGCGTTTACGGCTTCTGGGGCATCGCCGTCGTCCAGACGCTGACCTTCTTCCCCGTGTGCTACATGATGCTCAAGGGACTTTTGAAGAACATCGACCCCTCGCTTGAGGAGGCCGCGCGCGACATGGGCGCGAGCCGCTGGAAGGTCTTCACCAGCGTTACGCTGCCGCTGATGCTCCCCGGTCTCGGCAACGCCTTCCTTGTGACATTTATCGAGTCGATCGCCGACTTCGCCAACCCCATGCTCATCGGCGGCTCGTACGATACCCTCGCCACCACCATCTATCTGCAGATCACCGGCTCCTACGATAAGCCGGGCGCGGCGGCGATGGCGGTCGTGCTGCTGTGCATCACGCTCGCCATGTTCGCGGTGCAGAAGTATTATCTGGAACGCAAGACCGCCGCGACGCTGACCGGCAAGGCCTCCCGTGGCCGTATGCTCATCGAGGATAAGAGCGTCAAGGTCCCGCTGACCGTCCTGTGCGCGCTGGCGGCGACATTCGTGATCCTGATGTATATCTGCGTCCCCATCGGCGCCTTCTTCCCGACGTGGGGCTATAAGTTCTTCCCGCTCACGGGCAAGTGGTTCAAGCTCATCTTCACGCGCTACCACGGCCTGCAGGCCTTCTGGGACTCCTTCCGCCTGAGCCTGATCTCCGCCCCCATCACGGCGCTTCTGAGCATGATCATCTCTTACCTTGTGGTCAAGCGCAGCTTTAAGTCCAAGGGCTTCATCGAAGCGGTGTCCATGCTCGCCATGGCCGTACCCGGCACGGTGCTGGGCGTCGGCTATATCCGCGGCTTCTCCGCGGGCGTGTTCCGCACGGGCTTTTTGCAGGGACTCTACGGCACGGGGCTGATTCTCGTTATCGTCTTTGTGGTGCGTTCGCTGCCGACCGGCACGCGCAGCGGCATTTCCGCCCTGCGACAGATCGACAAGTCCATCGAGGAGTCCGCCTACGACATGGGCGCGGACAGCTTCAAGGTCTTTATGACCGTCACGCTCCCGCTCATCAAGGACTCCTTCCTCTCCGGCCTTGTGACGGCGTTCGTCCGCTCCATCACCGCCATTTCCGCCATTATCCTGCTCGTGACGCCGCAGTTCCTGCTCATCACGGTGCAGATCAATGAGTTTGCCGAAAAGGGTTCTTACAGTCTCGCCTGCGCGTTTGCGACGATCCTCATCATCATCACCTACGGCGCGGTGCTGCTGATGAATCTCTTTATGAAGCATTTCGGCACCAGCAAAAAAATGAAGGAGGACTAAGCCATGGATAAGATCAAAAAAGGCGTTCGCCTCGACCACATCTCCAAAATCTATCAGGATCCCAAGACGGGCAAGGACTTCTACGCCGTCAAGGACACCTCGCTGACCATCGAACCCGGCACCTTCGTCACGCTGCTCGGTCCCTCCGGCTGCGGCAAGACCACCACGCTGCGTATGATCGCGGGCTTTGAAAGCCCCGACGAGGGCGAGATCTACCTTGGCGACGAGCCGATCAACGCCCTCACGCCCAACAAGCGCGACACCGCGATGGTGTTCCAGTCCTACGCGCTGCTGCCGCACTACAATGTGTTCGACAATGTGGCCTACGGTCTGAAGCTTCGCAAGGTGCCGAAGGAGGAGGTCCGCGAGCGCGTTATGCATATCCTTGACCTCGTTGAGCTGACGGGCATGGAGGGGCGCATGACCAACCAGCTCTCCGGCGGCCAGCAGCAGCGCGTGGCGCTTGCCCGCGCGCTGGTCATCGAGCCGAGCGTGCTGCTCTTCGACGAGCCGCTCAGTAACCTCGACGCGAAGCTGCGCGTTTCCATGCGTACCGAGATCCGCCGCATTCAGCAGGAGGTCGGCATCACCGCCATCTATGTCACGCACGACCAGAGCGAGGCGATGGCGCTTTCGGACAAGATCATCATTATGAACAAGGGCGTCGTCGCCCAGATCGGCACGCCGCAGGAGATCTACTATCATCCCGTGAGCGAGTTCGTCGCCGACTTCATCGGCGAGGCAAACTTCCTGCGCGGCAAAATGACCGGCACGGAAAACGGACTTGCCGTGCTGGACATTGAGGGCGAACGCCTTGCCGTTGCCGCCCGCGAAGGCATGACGGTCGGCAGCGAGTACACCGTCGTGCTGCGCCCCGAGTCCGCGACGCTTGCGGACGAGGGAGGTCTGCCCTGTACCGTGGAGCTGTCCTGCTTCATGGGTTCCTATCAGAATTACCATGTCCGCGTGGGCAGCACGCTCGTCAAGCTTGCCGAGAACGACCCGCGCAACAAGCGCATCTACCGCGTGGGGGAGCAATGCCGCCTGTCCTTTGCGCCCGATGCCGTTCATGTTCTGTAAAAAAACGAATTTTTGCAGCAGAGGAGGTCCGCCGACGGCGGGCCTCCTTTTTTGGCGCGCGGGCGGATTGCGGATTGCAAACGATTTCTTTTTCTGCTAAAATGAGAAAAAACAAAAGGGGAGGGAAAAGCGTATGCGCCGCATCATTCCGCTGTTGCTCGCCGTGCTGCTGCTCACGGGCTGCGGCGCGTCCGGCGCGCAGGACGCTTCGTCCTTTGCGCCTGCGGAGAGCGAGCGTCTGGTCGTGTTCACCTCCCACAAGGAGAAGGTCTACAAGCCGGTCGTTGAGGAGTTTGAACGCCGCACGGGCGTGTGGGTGGAGATCGAAACGGGCGGCACGGCGACGCTGCTGGACCGTATCGCCGCGGGCGGGAGCGGCTGCGACCTGATGTTCGGCGGCGGGGCGGACAGCCTGAGCGCCTATGCGGACTGCTTCGCACCCTATGTCAGCGCGAATGCCGCGGCCATCGCGCCGGAGTACGATCTGGGGGACGGCGTGTGGACGCCGTTTTCGCTGGTTCCCATCGTCCTGATCTATAATCCGAAGCTGGTGCGGCAGAACCTGCCGACCGGCTGGGAAAGCCTGCTCGACGCGGGCTGGCGCGGGCGTATCGCCTTTGCCGACCTTGCCGTTTCGGGGTCGAGCTACACCGCGCTCTGCACGCTTTTGCAGATCCTCGGCGGCGACGAAGAGCAAACGCTCGCCGCCTTTTACCGCAATCTGGGCGGCCGCCTTATTTCCGACAGCGGCGGCGTGACCGCCGCCGTGGCGGAGGGCAGCTGCTACATCGGCGTCACATTGGAGGAGAATGCCCGTAAGGGCATCGACGACGGACTGGACATCGCCATCGTGTACCCCACCGAGGGAACGAGCGTTCTGCCCGACGTCGCGGCCATCGTCAAGGGCTGCGCGCATGAGGAGAACGCACAGCGCTTTCTCGATTTTCTTCTCCTGCCGGAAACGCAGGAGACTCTGGCATCGGAGCTGGGACGCCGCAGCGTCTGCGCGGATACGGCTTCGGCTCTGCCGGAGATCGCTGCCGTCCCCTATGACCTTGCGCGCGCGGGCCGTGAGCGGCAGAGCCTGCTGGCGGCGTGGCGCGCGCTGAGCGGGGAGGAGACGGCATGAGGGCATGGATCGCGCGGTCCTTCCGCAACCGCATTTTTATTACCGTCCTGCTCGCCGCGCTCGTGCCGCTGCTGCTGTGCGATCTGCTGATGACGCAGCTGATGATCGAGCGCAGCGAGCAGACGCTCCGTCAGGAGGCACAGACCGAGTCCGCCGCCCTCGGCGAAAAGCTGGACGAGCTGCTCGCACTCTGTACGGGGACGGCGCGGAGCCTTGCCGAGAGTACCGTCACGCGCAGCGCGCTGCGCCGCGGCGGGGACGACTCCCGCACGCTTTACCAGCTTTTGTACCGCAGCCGTCAGGAACTCCGCGGCGCGGCGGATTTTGAGGTCTACGACGCGGAGGGGCGCTGCCTCTACACCACCGCCGCCGTTGTGTCCGCGCCCCGCAGCACGCGCTGGGGCGTTCTGCCTGCCGCGCGGCAGGCCGGCAGCGCGCTGTGCGCCGAGGACGCCGGACTGACCGGCGCCTGCGCCGTCGCCGCGAACAGCGGCGAGGTCCTCGGCTACGCCGTGTTCCGCATGGAACGCGCCCGCCTCGACGCCTTCTTCGCGCCGCTCCTTGGCGGCGCGGACGAAGCGATCCTCGTCGATCCCACCTGGCGCATGGCCTATGCCACGCAGCCTCTGCGCGCGGAGGAAGCGCTTGCCGTGCTGCGCGCGCAGCTGCTCTCCGGCCATGCGCTCACCGGCGGAGAGGACAACAGCTACCATGTCCGTGCCTGTGATTTCGGCTTCTCGCTCATCTTGCAGCAGCCGCGCACCTTCACCGCGCAGGCGGTCCGCTCCATTTACTTTGTCGCCGCCGTCATGGGTGCGCTGTGCCTCGTGCTGTGCCTTGTGTGCGCGTGGCGGCTCAGCCGCCGCCTGTCCGAGCCGGTGGACGAGCTGGACAGCGCCATGCGCCGCGTCGAGGGCGGCGATTACGGGGTACACATCAAAAGCACCCGTCAAGACGAGATGGGCCGTCTCGCTGCCAGCTTCGACCGCATGACGGACGAGTACCGCCAGCACCTTGCGCGCAGCGTCCAACGCGAACGCGAGCTGAACGAAACGCGCCTGCGTATGCTCCAGTCTCAGCTCAACCCGCACTTCCTCTACAACACGCTCGACTGCATGAAGTGGCTCGGCGTGACGAACGGCGCGCCGCAGGTGGCGACGCTCGCCGCCGACCTTGCCGCGCTGCTGCGCGCGGGTATCTCCGGCAGCGAATACATCACGCTGGAGGAGGAACTGGAGCTGATCGAGCGCTACCTCGACATTCAGGAGATCCGCTTCGGCGACCGCTTCGTTTGTGAGGTCGATGTGGACGAGCGCTTCCAGCGTTGCATCGTTCCCAAACTGGTGCTTCAGCCGCTCGTGGAGAACGCCATTCTTCACGGCGTGGCGGACAGCGACGAGGGCTTTATCAAGCTCTGGGCGGAGGAGGACGCGGAGGGGGCGCTGCTGCTCAATGTGTCCGACAATGGCAGCGGCATTCCCGAGGATGTACTGCGCCGTCTCAACAGCCATGAGACCATACCGGGGGGACACCTCGGCCTGAACAATGTGGACCGCATCGTGCGCCTTTCCTACGGCGCCGCCTACGGTCTGCGCGCCTATCCCATCGCCGGAGGCGGCAGCTGCGTGCAGCTGCGCCTGCCGCTGCAGAAAGGAGTCGACCATGCTCAAGGTCCTGATCGTTGACGACGAGGCCGTGGTGCGCCGCGGCATCGTGCTGGGAGTGGACTGGGCCTCGCTCGGCTGCGCCGTGATCGGCGAAGCCGCCAACGGCGAGGAAGGGCTTGCCGCCGCCGAGCGCTACAGCCCCAACCTCATCATCACGGATGTCCGTATGCCGCGCATGGACGGCATCGAGATGATGGAGCAGCTGCGTGCGCGCGGCTGCACGGCGCATATCATCGTCCTCACCGCCTACAACGACTTCGACTATGCCCGCAGCGCGCTGCGCTTCGGCGCGGCGGACTATCTGCTCAAGCCCTTCCGCGATCAGGAGCTGATTGCCGCCATCGAACGCGTACGCGAAAAGGACGAGGCGACCTCCGCCCGCGGCGCGCAGGACGATCTGCTGGCGCTTCCGAAGGGCGACAAGAGCAAATATGTACTCCAGACGCTCGAATACATCGCCGACCATTACGCCGACGCGGACATCAACATCACCACCATCGCCCGTTCCATCGGCATCAGCGAGGGGCATCTGAGCCATGTGTTCAAAAAGGAGACGAGCTACACCGCGCTCGGCTATCTTACGCTGTACCGTATCCACATGGCGCGCGGGCTCCTTGCGGACTGCCGCTACAAGGTCTACGAGGTCGCGGGCATGGTCGGCTACCGCGACGTGGCCTACTTCGGCTCGACATTCAAAAAGCTCACAGGCCTTTCACCCTCGGAGTATCAGGACCGCTGCCGGTGAGCGGCGGCAAACTGCACAAAAAAGTACGGAACATACCGGACAGGCTCAGAGAAGTCCCACAGCATTTCGCAGGATTGTCCGCATAATCGCAGAGTTGTCCCGTTCCTTGCCGGAGCGCCGGACGGTATAATAAAAAGTGTGGCAGTCTATGCCGCGACTTTGATAAAAGGAGAACAACGATGAAAAGAAAACTCTTAGCGCTCCTGCTTGCCTCCGTCATGGTCCTGAGCCTTGTTGCCTGCGGCCAGAAGGAGACCCCGAGTACGCCTGAGACCCCCGACGGACAGGAAGAGGTCAAGGATTACTCCGGCTATACCATTCGCATCTATTCCAACTCCAACTCCACCGAGCGCACCACATGGCTCATTCAGGAGGCCAAGGATGCCGGCTTCACCATCAGCATCGACGATAACGCCGTTATCTCCGGCGATACCGCCGCGATCCAGGCCGCCAATGAAAACAAGGACGGCGACATCCTCTTCGGTCTCAACGAGACCCGCTGGAGCCAGGTCGTTGACGGCGTTTACGAAAACCTCAAGCTCGTTGACTGGACGCCCTCTTGGGCTGCCGAGGTCGGCGAATATGCTTATCCCGGCGCGGCCTATGGCCTCGTCATTCAGAATGTTCTGATGCTCTACCGCAACGACGAGCTTGGCACCAACGGCGAGAAGCTGCACTTCCAGCATTGGGCCGACATCGTTGACTGCGGCTACAGCTGGTATCGCCAGAACAAGGTCGGCGGCACCACCAACGCCAACATCAACTCCGCGATGCTCTATGCCTTCGTCGATCCCTCCTCCCCCGCAGGCGGCATCACCACCGAGGGCTGGGAGACTCTGTGGAAGTACTGCGCCGACGGCAAGTACTCCTCCGACGATACCTACAAGTACGGCTTCGATCCCCTGAACAAGGGCGATGTTGCGGTCTCCACCTTCTACTCCTCCTCCCTCTACGGCAAGATCGACGCCGCGGCGGACAGCTCCGAGAACCCCCTCAAGGGCGCTCTGAAGCCGGAGAACTGGGATCTCGTTGAGATCGACGACGGCACCTACTACATCGCCGAGTACATCGGCATTCTCGATAAGGCCGGCCGCAGCGAGGAAGAGACCGAGGCTGTCAAGGCGTTCGCCGAGTGGTTCGGTTCCGCCGAGACGCAGGCTGCATGGGGCGAGGAGTTCGACTCCTATCCCTGCAACACCGCCGCTGCCGACATCCTCTATCCCGACGGCATCCCCGCCATCTACACGCTCAAGAACTTCGCTCTGACCAAGGTCGCCGGTACCGACATGACCTATGCCGAGTATGTTGCCGCGCACTCCAGCGAGTGGACCAACATCATGACCAACCTCGGCTTCTACTGGGCGGACGCCTCCGCTGCCGTGGCGGAGCCTGACTGGGCGAATCTCGACTGGGCGACCCTGACCCAGAAGGCCGCGTAAGGCAAAATGACCGCGCTGTGTCCCGTGGATAGGCTCAACGGGCGCAGAATGTTGTGTGCGTTCAGGCGAGCCGGAATTTCTCCGGCTCGCCTGCTTTCTTTATTCCGAAACAAAAAAGAGGAGAAGCTGCTATGATCCGGCTCAATGATATTGTTGTGAAATTCGGCGATTTTACCGCCCTGCACGGCATCAATGTCCATGTGAAGGAGGGCGAATTCTTCACATTTCTCGGCCCCTCCGGCTGCGGCAAGACTACGACCCTTCGCACCATCACGGGCTTCATCGAGCCGGTCAAAGGCTCCGTCGTGGTCAGAGACCGCGACATTACCCATGTCCCTATCGAGGACCGCAGCATCGGCATCGTGTTCCAGAGCTACGCACTCTTCCCGACGATGACGGTGTATGACAACATCGCCTTCGGCCTGAAGGTCAAAAAGGCGAAGAAGGACGAGATCGACCGCAAGGTGCGCGAGATCGCGCGCAAGGTGGATCTCTCCGACGAGCAGCTCAAAAAAGCCGTCTCTCAGCTCTCCGGCGGTCAGCAGCAGCGCGTGGCGATCGCCCGCGCCCTCGTCACCGGCCCCGCCATCATCTGCATGGACGAGCCGCTGTCAAACCTTGACGCGAAGCTGCGCGTACAGCTTCGCAACGAACTGAAAAAGATGCAGAAGGATTTCGGCATCACCACCATCTATGTCACCCACGATCAGGAGGAGGCGCTCACGCTCTCCGACCGCATCGCGGTGTTCAACAAGGGCTTCATTGAGCAGATCGGCACGCCCAACGAGGTCTACAATCACTCGCAAACTGAATTTGTCTGCAATTTCATCGGTGACATCAACCGACTGAATGATGATACCGTGTCCACCCTCCGCGCCGAGGGCGCGGCGGTGGACCCCGAAAAGCACAATTATATCCGCCTTGAGCGCCTGCATGTCAACATTGCCCCGCGCGGCGACGAGCTGGCTCTCGACGGCGTGGTGGAGAGCTGCGAATACTACGGGCTTTACATCAAGTACTATATCCATGTCGGCTCGCAGAGCCTCAAGGTCATTGAGAAGAACGACGGCGTGAACATTTACGATCCGGGCCAGAATGTCAAGGTCATTATCAATCCGCGCGACATCATGGCCTACGCGCCCTCCGCGGAGGAGGTGGAGTGATGGGCGGCTCTCTCACCAAGTCCCGCTTTGACGCGGCCTTTGTGGCGCGAATGCTCGGCATCGTGATCTTTGCCTACTTTTTCTTCGGCTTCATGCTCCTGCCGTGCCTGAACACGCTCACGAGCATCTTCACCACCACGAACGCCGAGGGCGTACGCGATCCCTTCGCGGTCATCCGCTTTTTCTTCGCGGGCAATATGGGCCGTTATGTCTGGAACTCCCTCAAGCTTGCCATCTGCCTTGTCGTTACCGTCAATGTGGTGGGCGTGTCCATCGTGCTGCTGACGGAGTATTTCGACATCAAGGGCGCGAACATTCTGCGCCTCGGCTACATGACCACGATGATCTACTCCGGCGTCGCGCTGGTGACGGGCTACCTCTTCCTCTACGCCTCCGACGGCATTCTCACCACCGCGCTCGTCAACGCCTTTCCGAGCTTTGACCCCACATGGTTCTCCGGTTTCAACGCGGTCCTCTTTACGATGACCTTCGCCTGCACGAGCAACCATGCGCTTTTCCTGAGAAACGCCATCCGCGGCATCGACTACAACACCGTCGAGGCCGCGCGCAACATGGGCGCGAAGCCCTTCAAGGTCCTCTGGAAGGTCGTTTTCCCGACCCTTGTGCCGACCATGTTCTCGCTCACGGTCATGACCTTCATCACGGGTCTGTGCGCCATGTCCGCGCCGACGCTGCTCGGCTACGACTCCATCAATCCCGAGATCGTGCGTCTCGCCGGCTCGTCCACCGCGGACGAAGCCTTCCCGCAGGCGCGCGCGGCACTGCTGTCCATCCTTCTGGCGATGTTCACCATTGTCCTGCTGACCGTGCTTTCCGCCTATGAGCGCAAGGGACATTACCTCTCCGTCTCCAAGACCAAGGCGCGGCTGCAAAAGCAGAAGATCACAAATCCTGTCTGGAATGCCATCGCGCACATCTACGCCTACATTCTGTTCATCATCTATATGATCCCCGTGGTGATGATCGTCATTTTCTCGTTCCAGACCTACAGCGCCATCCGCATGAAGAAGCTCGACCTTTCCAACTGGACGCTCATCAACTTCTTCGGCACGCAGGATTACCAGTACCTCACCTCGCGCGGGACCTACAAGGTACGCAAGGGTTCCATTTCGGGCCTGTTTGCCAACGAAGCGACCCTCGGCGGCATCAAAATGAGCTTTGTGCTGTCCATTCTTGCCGCGGCACTCGCGTGCCTGATCGTCGTGTTGGCCTGCAACTACATCTTCAAAAACCGCAATAAGAAGTCCGGCGTGGTGCTGGAATACTGCCTGCTCTTCCCGTGGCTGCTGCCGACCATTCTCATCTGCTACTCCTACCGCACCTACTTCAACGCCGAGAACATCTGGTATGTCGGCAATGTGAACCTTTACTTCGCCGAGCATGTCCGCATTCTGATCGTGCTGGCGTATACGGTGGTCAAGCTGCCGTTTTCGCTGCGTATGATCAAGGCCGCGTTCTACGCCATCGACGAGGAGCTGGAGGACGCCGCGCGCAATATGGGCGCGAGCGGCGTGACCACATTCCTGCGCGTCAAGCTGCCCATCATTCTGCCGAGCGTGCTGGCGGTGTTCGCGCTGAACTTCAACGCGCTGTTCACCGAGTACGATATGTCCGCCACCTTTGCCAGCTCCTACGGCACGAGCTATGCCATGGTCATACAGTCCATGTGTGCGGAGGAGGGGCTGTACGGCTACAATGTCAACGCCTCGGGCCGCCGCTGCGCCTCGACCGTGTTCATCATGCTGGTGTCCGGATTGATCCTGTATCTGGTCTACGGCGTGGGCGCGCGTGACCTCGGCGAGCGGCTGGAGGCCAAGGACCGCCGCCGTCGCCGCATGGCGAAGCTGACGGGCCTGTTCAAGAAAGAGTCTGCCGCGGTGGCGGCGGAGGCGGAGGAAGCGGCGGTCGCCGCCGCGATCCCCGACGAACCGGGAGAGAAGCTGTAATGAGGATCGATACCGTTGTTTTTGATATGGGCGGCGTGCTGGTGGACTTCAGCGCGGAGCTGTTTTCCAAGCGTCTGAACATCGGCGCGGAGGGGCGCGAGCTGCTCCTGCGCGGACTTCTCCACACGGCGGACTGGGTGCGGCTTGACCGCGGCACCATCACCGAGGAGGAAGTCTATGCCCATGCCTGCGCGAGGCTGCCGAAAGAACTGCACGCCGCTGCGGACTACATTATTTATCATTGGAACGAGCCGATCGCGCCCATTGCGGGTACGGCGGAGGTGGTGCGCGAGCTGAAGGCAAGGGGCTGCACGCTCTATCTGCTCTCCAACGCCGCCCACCGCCAGCACGAGTACTGGCACGATATTCCGGGCAGCGAGTGCTTCTCCGGCACGCTGATCTCGGCAGACGTCCACCTGCTCAAGCCGGAGGCCGCCATCTACCAGGCGCTGTTTGACAAATTTCATCTCACACCGCAGCGCTGCGTGTTTATCGACGATTTTCCGCCAAACATCGAGGCGGCGGAGAATGCCGGTATGCAGGGCATCGTGTTCCACGATGCCGCGCAGCTGCGCGAGGAACTCAAAGCGCGCGGGGTCCTCTGATCCCGCGCGCTTTTCCACCGAAAGGAGAAGCCTATGCCCATTCTCAAGCTGCTTCCCGCCTGCAAGGACTATCTCTGGGGCGGGACGAGACTCATCAACGACTACGGCAAGCGCTATGACGGCGCGCGCCTCGCGGAGACATGGGAGCTGAGCTGCCATCCGGACGGTCCGTCCGTGCTTGCGGACGGAGCCGACGCGGGGGAGACCCTCGCTGCCTATCTCGCCGCACACCCCGCGGCGCTGGGGGAGCGGGGACGGAAATTTGCGGAATTTCCGGTACTCATCAAGCTCATCGACGCGGCGCGGGACCTCTCCATTCAGGTCCACCCAGACGACGCCTACGCCCGCGCCCACGAGGGGCAGAACGGCAAGACAGAGATGTGGTATGTCCTCTCCGCCGCACCGGACGCCTTTCTCTACTGCGGCTTTGCGCGCGATATTTCCAGGGACGAGCTTGCGCGCCGCATCGCGGACAATACGCTGCCCGAGGTCCTGCGCCGCGTGAGCGTGAAGGCGGGCGACGCGGTGTTTATCCCCGCGGGGACGATCCACGCCATCTGCCACGGCATCGTCGTGGCGGAGGTGCAGCAGAGCAGCAATGTCACCTACCGTGTGTGCGACTACGGGCGGCTCGGTGCGGACGGCAGACCCCGCGCGCTGCACATCGCGCAGGCGTTGGATGTGACACGCCGCACGGCGGGCGTTCCCGTGCCGGACTTCGGCGGCCATCTTGCCCGCTGTGAATATTTCACCGTCGATCTGCTCGCCGCGCCGCAGGAGACGGTGTGCGGCGCAGCGTCCTTCCTTTCGCTCCTTATCCTCAACGGCGAGGGAGAGGTCTGCTGCGGCGGGGAGACCGCCGCGGTGAAAAAGGGCGACAGCCTGTTCCTTCCCGCCGGAAGCGGCGAGGTGCGGCTCACAGGGACGCTCCGCGCCCTCGCCACGCGCGTGTGAGCGCGGGAGAACGCGGTTTTTCTTGTCCCCACGCGAAAAATATGTTATGATAAACCCGTCCCCCGAAGGACGGGAAACGAAAGAAGATCACGCGGCGCGCCGCGGAGAAAAGGAGAGCGGACCATGAGCGACATCAACGGCAGCAAGCCCACGAACTTCCCTCTCGACGAGAGCAAGCTGGATTTCAAGATCCCGCGTACGGACAAGCCGCGCGAGAACATCCTCCGGCTCGGCAGCATGATCACCAACCGCATCGGCCTCAAGGCCACGGCGGACGACCCCGAATACTGGGGCCTTGCCGGTGTGATGACCGACGAAATGGCGGATGTGGCGCTCAAAATGGGCGTTCGCAAGCCAAAGACCACCGAGCAGCTGATGAAGCTGACGAAAATGGAGCGCGAGCCGCTGGAAAAGCTCCTCACCGAAATGGCATGGCTCGGCATCATTGAATACAACTGGGAAAATCTGGACGGCAAGAACCCAAACCACGAAAAGCGCTGGGTGCTGCCGCTGTTCGTTCCGGGCAGCGCGGAATTCCTCAATATGCGTAAGAGCCAGATCGACGAGCATCCTGAGGTCGCGGCGTTCTTCGAGCGCATGACCATGCTCCCGTTGGAGAAGATCACCCCCATGGTCCCGCCGGGCGGCGCGGGCATCGGTATGCACATCATCCCTGTGGAGCGTGCCATCGAAACGGAGAACCGGTCCATCGACCTGGAACACATCTCCTACTGGCTTCGCAAATACGAGGGCAAGTACGCCAAGAGCATGTGCTCCTGCCGCGCGAGCCGCGCCAAGCTTGGCGAGGGCTGCGGCGACGATGCGGAAAGCTGGTGCATCGCGGTCGGCGACATGGCCGATTACATCGTGGAGACGCAGCGCGGCGAATACATCACCTACGACGAGGCCATCGCCATCTTCAAAAAGGCGGAGGACAACGGCTTCGTCCACCAGATCACGAACATCGACGGCGAGCAGAAGATCTTCGGCATCTGCAACTGCAATGTGAATGTTTGCAACGCGCTGCGGACCTCCCAGCTTTTCAACACACCGAATCTCTCTCGCAGCGCCTATGTCGCAAAGGTCGAGAGCGAGAACTGCGTCGCCTGCGGCCGCTGCGTCGAAAACTGTCCTGCGGGCGCGGTCAAGCTTGGCCAGAAGCTTTGTACCAAGGACGGCTACATCGAGTATCCCCGTCAGGAGCTGCCCGACGAGGTGAAGTGGGGGCCGGAGAAGTGGAGCGTGGACTACCGCGACCGCAACCGCGTCAACTGCTACGACACCGGCACCGCCCCCTGCAAGACCGCCTGCCCCGCGCACATCGCCGTGCAGGGCTACCTGAAGCTGGCGGCGCAGGGCAAGTACCGCGAGGCGCTGCAGCTCATCAAGCGCGAAAACCCGTTCCCTGCCGTCTGCGGCCGCATCTGCAACCGCCGCTGCGAGGACGCCTGCACGCGCGGCACGGTCGATCAGGCCGTCGCCATCGATGAGGTCAAGCGCTTCATCGCCCAGCAGGATCTGAACGCCGCCGCGCGCTTCGTGCCGGAAAAGGTCATCCCCAAGGTGGACGGCGAATTTTTCGAAAAAATCGCCGTTATCGGCGGCGGCCCCGCGGGCCTTTCCTGCGCGTACTACCTTGCCGAGAAGGGCTATCGTCCGACCGTGTTTGAAAAGGAAGCTCGACCGGGCGGCATGCTGATGAACGGTATTCCCGACTTCCGGCTGGAGAAGGATGTGGTCGAGGCCGAGATCGCCGTTCTGCGCGAATTGGGCGTGGAGTTCCGCTGCGGCGTGGAGGTCGGCAGGGATGTGACGATCCCGCAGCTGCGCGAGCAGGGCTACCGCGGTTTCTATGTCGCCGTCGGTCTGCAATCCGGCGGAAGGCTTGGCGCGGAGGGCGACGACGCCGAGGGCGTCACCGCCGGCATTGACTTCATGCGCGAGGTCAACCTCCATGACAATAAGACGCTCACGGGCCGCATCGTCGTCATCGGCGGCGGCAACATCGCGGCGGATGTCGCGCGTACCGCGGTGCGCTGCGGCGCGGAGAGCGTGGACCTTTACTGCCTTGAGGGGTACGACGAGATGCCCATGGGCGCGGAGGACCGCGGCGAGTGCGAGCGCGACGGGATCACCATTCATGCGGGCTGGGGCGTGGTCTCCGTCGGCAAGGAGGGAGAGAAGTGCGCCTCTGTCACATTTAAAAAGTGCCTGGCGGTGAAGAACGCCGAGGGCCGCTTTGCCCCGCGCTTCGACGAAAACATCATCTCGAGCGCGAACGCAGACCATGTGCTTTACTGCATCGGCCAGAAGGTCGATTGGCGCGATCTGCTCACCGGTACGGCGGTGGAATTCAATGACAACGGCACGGCCAAGGCCGATCCCGTTACCTACCAGACGGCGGAAGCCGATATTTTCGTCGGCGGCGATGCGTACTCCGGTCAGAAATTTGCCATCGATGCCATCGCCGCGGGCAAGGAGGGCGCCGTTTCGCTCCATCGCTTCGTTCAGGGCGCGACGCTGACCGTCGGCCGCAACCGCCGTCAGTTCATCGAGCTGAACAAGGAAACGGCGCTCATTCCCGTGAATTACGACAACACCCCGCGCCAGCGCATCGGCTACAATGAGGCGCTGCGTAAGACCTTCCGCGACGAACGCGTGGCGTTCACCGAGGAGCAGGTCAAGCGCGAGACCGCCCGCTGCCTCGGCTGCGGCGCGAGCGTGGTCGATCCGAACAAGTGCATCGGCTGCGGCGTCTGCACGACGAAGTGCGCGTTCGACGCGATCCGTCTTCACCGCGAGCGGCCGGAGTGCAGCAAGATGTATGCCTGCGAGGACAAGATGAAGGCCATTCTGCCGTACATGATCCAGCGCGAAATCAGGATCAAGCGTGCGGCGCGGAAAAATAAGAAGTAATGCACGAGTTGGGCATCGTATTCCATGTCATTCAGAGCGTGGAGCGCGTGGGGGAGGAGAATGGCCTTTCCTCCGTTTCCTCCGTCACGCTGGAGCTGGGCGAGGTCTCCGGCGTCGTCCCGCAGGAGTTGAGGGACTGCTGGAACTGGGCGGTGAAAAAGACGGAGCTTCTGCCGCAGGCGGAGCTGAAGATCGAGACGCTTCCTGCCGTCACCTATTGCGCGGACTGCGCGCGGGAGTACCCCACCGTGCGCTACGGGCGCACCTGCCCTCATTGCGGCGGCGAAAAAACATGGCTCGTGCGCGGCAATGAGATCAACATCAAAGAGATCGAGGCATTGTAGCATGGAACGATATAAGATCATCGAAGTGAAGGAGAGTGTCTTTGCCGACAACGACCGCGAGGCGGCGCGTATGCGCGCGCGGCTCAAGGCGGAGAAAACCTTTCTTCTCAACCTCATGTCCTCCCCGGGCAGCGGCAAGACGACTACGCTCCTGCGTACGCTGGAGCGGCTTCGCGGCGGGCTTCGCGTCGGCGTGATGGAGGCGGACATCGATTCGGATGTGGACGCAAAGACCGTCGCGGACGCGGGCGTGAGGTCCATTCAGCTCCACACCGGCGGTATGTGCCACCTCGACGCGGGCATGACCGGACAGGGGCTTCGGGAGCTGGGGACGGAGGACCTTGACCTTGTGGTGCTGGAGAATGTCGGCAACCTCGTCTGTCCCGCGGAGTTCGACACGGGCGCGGTCAGAAACGCCGTGATCCTCTCCGTGCCGGAGGGGCACGACAAGCCGCTCAAATATCCCCTCATCTTCACCGTCTGCGACGCGCTTATCATCAACAAGATCGATGTGCTGCCGTATTTCGATTTTGACATGGACAAGGTCGTGGAATACGCGCACCTGCGAAACCCAAGGCTGAAGATATTCCCTCTCTCCGCCAAGACCGGCGAGGGCGTGGACGCCTGGTGCGATTGGCTGCGCGGGCAGGTGAACGAGTGGAACGGCAGCCGGGAATAAAGATCTTGGCGCATAAAGAAAAAAGCTCCAGGGATCGGATAACGGGGGACACAAAAGTATAGACAAATAAATAAGCAAGGGAGCGCCGCTCGACGCTCCCTTGCGCTTTTCCAAGGCACCTGCTATACTGAAACCGCAAAAACAAGGGAGAGGGAATGACATGCCTGACTTTGATCCGCTGACCTACCGCTACGCCTCGCGGCGAAACATAGTCTACGCCCAGAACGCCGTTGCCTGCACGAGCGTCCCGCTCGGCGCGCAGATCGGCCTTGATGTGATGAAGCGCGGCGGCAACGCCGTGGACGCGGCGGTCGCTATGGCGGCGGCTATGCCGCTGCTCGAGCCGACCGGAAACGGCCTCGGCTCAGACTGCTTCGCGCTCGTGTGGATCGCGCGGGACAAAAAACTCTACGGACTCAACGCCAGCGGCGTTGCGCCCATGGCGCTGAGCGCCGAAAAGGTCCGCGCGATGGGCTATGCCGAGATGCCGAAGGCCGGCTGGCTTCCGACGATGGTGCCGGGCGCACCCGCAGGCTGGGCGGCTCTGAACCGGCGCTTCGGCACAAGACCGCTCGCCGAGTTGTTTGCGCCCGCCGTTTCCTACGCCGAGGCAGGCTATCCCGTTCCGGTGAATGTCGCGCGGCAGTGGGAGCGCGACAGCCGCCGCATCGCCAAGGTGATGGCGGAGAACGCCGCGCCGCATGAATACTGGTGGAGATCCTTCATGAAGCCGGACGGCACGCCCTACCGCGCGGGCGAGGTGTTCCGTTTTCCGGACTATGCCGCTACGATGCGCTCTCTCGCCGCAACCGGCTGCGAGAGCTATTACCGCGGGGAGTTGATGGAGAAGATCGTGGCGTTCTCCCGCGCGACCGGCGGGTGGTTCTGCGAGGAGGACTTCCGCAATTATAAGCCCGAGTGGGTCGAGCCGATCACGCAGGATTACCGCGGCTATACGGTCTGCGAGATCCCGCCGAACGGCCACGGCATCACGGTACTTATGGCGCTCGGTATCCTGAATGGCCTGCCGATGCCGGAGGAGCGCGAAAGCGCGGAACACTATCATAAGGTGATGGAGGCCATCAAGCTGGCCTTTGCCGATACAAAGACCTACATTGCCGACCCGCGCTATATGAAAACAAAGGTCAGTGAGCTGCTTGACCCGGCATACCTTGCCTCCCGCCGTGCATGCATCACGGACCATGCGATGGAGCCGAAGGCGGGCGACCCGCACTGTGGGGGGACCATCTATCTCTGCACGGCTGACCGCGAGGGCAACATGGTTTCGTTTATTCAAAGCAACTACACGACCTTCGGCGCGGGCGTCGCCGTGTCGGGGACGGGCATCTCACTCCAGAACCGCGGCGCGAACTTCTCGCTCGATCCCGCGAGCGATAACTGTCTTGCGGGCGGGAAGAGGTCCTACCATACCATCATTCCGGGCTTCCTGCTCAAGTCCGGTGAAGCCGTTGGGCCGTTCGGCGTGATGGGTGCGTTTATGCAGCCACAGGGTCAAACCGAGGTCATCGTCAACACGCTCGACTATCACATGAATCCGCAGGAGGCGCTCGACGCGCCGCGCATTCAGTGGATCGGCGGGAAGAAGCTGCAGCTTGAGCGCGAGGCGGGCGAGGCAATTGCCGATGCGCTTCGGGCTATGGGCCACGAGGTCGAGGTCATCGAGGACCGGATCGGCATGGGGCGCGGCCAGATCATCTGGCGCACCGGAGACGGCGTTTACGCCGCGGGAACGGAGCCGCGCTGTGACGGCGCGGTTGCCGCGTGGTAAGGCTCCGCGTTTCCGGCGGAAGAACACGGAGGCCCAAGAAGGGAATTTAAGAATTGCAACAGAAACACCGGCTGCCGATGAGCATCATCGGCAGCCGGTGCTCTTTCAGGAAAAGACTAACATGGACGGGCCGCCGCGCATAGGTTGAGGTAGAAACTATGACCTTTGGAGGCTTTTCCATGAGACATACGCATTTTTTCCTCGGCGCGAACAGCGCGGACGGTTTTGCCAACCTGTACGATCAGCTCCTTGACGCGGAGTTGGATGACCTGCTGATCCTCAAGGGCGGTCCCGGCTGCGGGAAGTCCACCTTTATGCGCCGCGTGGCTGCGGCGATGGAGCAGCGCGGGCAGGAGACCGTGTACATTCATTGCTCCGGCGATCCGGATTCTCTCGACGGCGTGATCTTTCCCGCACTCCGCACGGCGGTGGCGGACGGAACGGCGCCCCATGTGTTAGAGCCGCGCTGCATGGGGGCGCGGGAGCGTTATGTTGACCTGTCGCCGTGCTACGATGTCGCGCGGACCAAGGCGCTGCGCGCCGAGCTTGCCGCGCAGACGGAGCGCTACCGCGCGGCCTACGGGGAGGCGTACCATGTTCTGCGCGCGCTGGGCGGCGTGGACGAGGAGCGCCGCGCGCTTGCCCGCGCGGGGCTGAATGAAGCGAAGCTGCTGCGCCGTGCGGCGGGGATCGCCGCGCGGGAATGGAAGGGAAGGAGCGGGCGCGAGGGACGCGCGGTGAACGCCTTTCTCGGCGGGGTGACTTGTCAGGGGACGCTCTGCCGCTTTGATACGGCGGACGCGCTCTGCCCGCGTGTTTACGAGCTGTGTGACAGCTGCGGCCTTGCCGTGCCGATGCTTCGGACGCTCGAGCGGGCGGCGAGAGCCGCGGGACAGGACGCCATCGTGTGCCGCGATCCGCTGCGTCCCGCCGAGCCGCAGCATCTGCTGCTTCCCTCGCTCGGTCTTGCGTTCCTCACGACCAACGAGGACCGGCCCTACCGCGGGAAGCCCTACCGCCGCATCCGCATCGACGCGATGGCGGAGGAGGGGCTGACCCGCGCGCAGCGCGCGCATCTGCGCTTTATCCGCCGCGTCCGCCGCGCGTTAGAGGAGGAGGCGGTCGGTGCGCTCGCGCGCGCCAAGGCGGGGCATGACGCGCTGGAAGCGCTCTACCACCCTTGTGTGGACTTTACGCGGGTGCAGGCGATGTGGGAAGCCGAGACCGAACGCCTCAGCGGGTACATGGTCTGAGCGGAGCATAACGGCGAAAAGCATGAGGCCTGTCCCGCGGGGGACAGACCTCATAAAATTATGTCAACCTATAGGACTCAGACCGCGATCCGGCGCGCGCCGACATAGCCGGTGGTGTAATACGCATCGCTCAGCTTGCTGATGATGACGCCGACGCCGTAGTCCGAGGCGTGGACGAATTTACCGTCGCCGATGTACATACCCACATGGGAGACAGGCTTACTGCTCGTGTTGCCCGGCTTTTTGAAGAACACCAGATCGCCGGGGGAAAGCTCGTCCCAGCCGACGGAAACGCCGTTTTGCAGCTGCGCCGATGCCGTGCGGTTGATGGAATAGCCGAGTTGGGCGCAGGCGTACTGCATCAGACCCGAGCAGTCGAAGCCGACGCTGGGGCTTGCGCCGCCGTAAACATAATCATAGCCGACATACTGCAGGGCGATGTTCGCCAGCTCCTGTCCTCTGCCGGACGCGGCGGCGGGGGAGTAGTCCACCTCCTCAGCGTAGTCGCCGCTGATGTAGCCCTGTTCGATCTGATACCAGCCGTTCTCAATGCCGAGGACCTTCACGCGGCGGCCGGAGGTCAGCGAGCCGACCTTGGCGTGACCCGTTCCCGCGCCGGAGCGGATGTTCAGGCGGCTGGCGGTCACGCGGACATAAAGCCCGTCCGCAATAGCATCGTCCAATGTGGCGGACTCGGTGTATTCCGCGTCGATGTAGCCGGAGGGGATCTGATACCAACCCTCCGCTTCAGCCAGCACGCGGACGACCTTGCCGGAAGCTAATTCGCCGACGACCTCAGCGTCGGTGTTCGGCGCGGAGCGGACATTGAGGGCGTCTGCCGTGACACGGGCATAGACGGAGGGCGTCTTCTCCACGGCAGGCTCGGCCTTCGCCGGTTCGGTCTCGGCAGGCGTGGTCTTGGCGGGCGAGGCGTCCGCAAGCCTGACATAGCTTGCGCTGACATAGCCGGTGGCGCCGCTGCTCAGGCGGACGCCGTACCAACCGTCCTTGCCGGTGTCCGTAATTTCCATGCGCTTGCCGTCGGGCAGCAGGTCGAGAATGGCGGAGGAGGTGCTTGTGGTCTTGCGTACACGCAGTACGCTGCCGCCGGTATTCACCACGCCCTCCAACGCGAGGGCGGGAACGGTCAGGCAAACGGTCAGAAGTACGCCGACGGTCAGACGGGTCAAGGTGCGGTGCAGCATCATGGGGGACCTCCTTTGGCAGACAAAACGGCGCAGAAGCGCTGCGCCGGAAAATGGAATGGTTACAATTTGTAACTATTCGTATCCTACCACAATTCGACCGAGGATGCAAGCCCTTTTGCACGAAAAAAACGGCGCGGAAGGGCGGAAGGTCAGACGCGCACGAAAAACTGACCTGAAAATGCGGATTGCCGAACGAAGCGGGACATGATAAGATAAAGCAAATCTGGGAAAGGTGGGAGAACGGTATGTTCCGGAATGAAACGAACTATGTCCTCACGAACGGCATTCTGCTCGACGGTACGCGCGATATGACGCCGCAGCTGGGCAGAGACCTATACATCGAAGGCGGACGCATTGCCGCCGTCGCCGACGCGGCGGAGCGGAGAGCGGGCTATGAGGTTGTGGACCTTGGGGGACAGTATGTTCTGCCGGGGCTTATCAACCTGCATGTCCATCTGCCCGCCTCCGGCAAGCCGAAGAAAAAGCCAAGCGACCCAAAGAAGCTCGTCAGGCTCATCACCTCCACGGCGCTCACGCGGCGCATCGGTGTGAAGCTGTGCGAGAGCTATGCGAAGGCCGAACTGCTCGGCGGCGTGACGACCATCCGCACGGTCGGCGGCGTGGCGGATTTTGACACGACCATCCGCGACCTTGCCGCGCAGGGCAGGATCCTCAGCCCGCGCGTTGTAGCGTCCAACATGGCGGTCTCTGTGCCGAACGGACACATGGCGGGGTCGCTCGCCTACGAGGCGAAAACACCGGAGGAGGCTGCGGCCTATGTGGAAAAGATCGCGGCGGAGAAGCCGGATCTGATCAAGCTGATGATCACCGGCGGCGTACTGGACGCGGAGGTCGTCGGCGAGCCGGGCGTGCTGCGGATGCAGCCCGCGCTGGTGAGGGCTGCCTGCGATCGGGCGCACGCGCTGGGCATGAAGGTCGCCGCCCATGTGGAAAGTCCCGAGGGCGTGCGCGTGGCGTTGGAAAACGGCGTGGATTCCATCGAACACGGTGCGCAGCCGGACGCGGAGATCATTGCGCTGTTCAAGGAAAAAGGCGCGTTTCAGGTCGCAACGCTCTCGCCCGCGCTGCCTTATGCGCTCTTTGACCGCAGCATTTCCTACGCGACCTACGAGCAGCAGGAGAACGGCAGGATTGTCTTCGACGGCATCGTCGCCATGACGCGGGAAAATCTGGCGAGCGGCGTTCCCGTCGGTCTCGGCACGGACACCGGCTGCCCCTATGTCACGCATTACGATATGTGGCGCGAGCTGTGCTACTTTGTGAAATACTGCGGCGTGACGCCCGCGTTCGCGCTGCATACCGCGACGCTGCGAAACGCGCAGCTTGCGGGGATCGACGCCGTGACCGGCTCCATCGAGGCGGGGAAGGCGGCGGACCTCATCGTCTGTGCCGGAAATCCGCTTTCGGACCTCACGGCGCTGCGGACGCTTTCCATGGTCGTCAGGGAGGGCTACCGCGTAGAACGCCCCGCGCCGAAGAAGATGCCGGAGGTCGAGCGCGAGTTGGACAAATTCCTGTAAGCATTGATGAAAGCCCCCGTGCCGCACGGCACACATTTTAAGGCACGAGAGGAACAAGGAAAAAGGGCGTGAGAAAATCTCACGCCCTTTTTCCTTGTTCCCTTGCAATGTCATCGATCAGTTGACTCAATGGGCGAACATAATCCCTCATCCCTACATGCTGCGAAGCGGTTCTGTACCGTTCACTTGTATCCGATAAATAGAAAATTTGCCGCTGCTGTCCTAACATCGTGAGCTTGTCATCGCTCAAATCTCTATCGTAGGTGATCAGATGCCAAATCTGCTTAATCTTATACCGTGACAAAGCATTTGAGTCGGCGGAGGAAACCTGCTTCCAGCGTTCTCTTAATGTTCGTTTGCAGCTAATGCCAATGCTCCACCCATCGGTACATTTGAACCATTTATCGACCTCAATGTCGGTTTGAAAGTGGTCCGGCTTTGGGTGGGAATCAAACTTATAATAGTTAAATAAAAATGTTGCGACATCCTCAAGGCTGTTTCCTGCACGGCTTTTCCTTTTTTGCCCCGCTCGCCTTTCAAACTCCTGAACAAAGGCGGTTAAGATTGCATTGTCCTCCACCTCGGAGCGTTTAATGGATAAGGCGTCTAAATTATGGCGTAGCTTTGTAAATTCATGCAGAATTTCGGCTCGTTCGACATCAAGACAACCGCGAACACCGAGAGTGTCCCAAACGCTGATTGCCTTTCCTACCTGCGTTTTACCAAGTGTGTCGAGTATGCTTTGTGCGGTTTCCCTGCAAAAGATAGTATCATCGTTCGGAACATGACGGAGTGCTGTATTGGTAGGCAGAATGATATATCTGACCGTTATTATAAAAACGATTATGTCGTCAAGACCCTTGATTTCACTATCCAAGGCTATGGCAAGGTCCTCTGCGGCAATGGCAGCCTTTGTGCCGGTTCGTGCGGAATTTGTAATATCCTTTATCAATGTATCATGACAGACAGCAAGCTTTTCATCATTTGATAATGTGCTGCAATCAAGTATAACCTCAAGCTTGCCGGCGAGTGCAGATATAAAATCCTCCTTTTTGCCAACAGCGCCGTATTGGTCGGTGTTCAGAAGCATGCGGGCAAACCAGTAAGCATTTCGCCAAGGACTGTTGTGGACGACATCGTTGACCATTTGAGGGCTGTTATTCATTCCACTTGCCTCCTTCTAACCTTGTTTTTGCCAACTCACAGTATTTTTCGCTGTTGTCTATCAGTATATAATCACGACCGTTATTTACCGCGGAAACGCCAGTTGTGCCTGAACCGGCGAAGGGATCCAAGACCAATTTGGCATTTGTTGAGGATACGATCCTGTCTATCAATTCCGTCGGGAAAGGCGCAGGGTGCGGGTTGTTCATCTCCTGCATGATCTCCCATACATCACCATATTTGTTCGCGCCTTGTGTTAACCTAAAATCGGGCTTTGCAATGACATAGATGACCTCGTAAGTTGGCAGAAAGTAGCCTGGGTTAAAGTTTATTCCGCCTTTTCTTTTCCAGATAATGATCTGCCGAATGGGAAAGCCCTTGACAATTTCGGAGCGATCCTGCAATAGACCTCGTTGAACCCTCCACTTGTGATTATAAAAAATGGCGCCATTCTCAGGGATAAGGCGAAGCATTTGCCACAAACATTTTCGTTGCCATTCACAGTATTTGTCGTAGGGCATATCATCGGTATGCTCCTGGTAACCGTTGATAAGTGAAGCGTTTTTCCATTTGCCGCCCCGTCCGTCTTTCATGCCATTCCCAGAAGAATTTTTTAAGTTGTACGGTGGTGATGTGACAATAAGGTCGATGGAGCCTGCGGGGAATCGCCGCATAACATCGAGTGAGTCGCCCAAAATTATAGAGTTCCTGTATTTATCTACCTGCTCTTTTTTGTGCATTTCTTCACATTTGAAAATAGTGGGCATACTTCACACCTTGCAATAACAAAAGTATAATTTATAGTTTTCTGTGGCCTCAGTTCAAAAAGTCCTTGAGTTTCTTGCTGCGGCTGGGGTGGCGCAGCTTGCGGAGCGCCTTGGCCTCGATCTGGCGGATGCGCTCGCGCGTGACATTGAATTCCTTGCCGACCTCCTCAAGCGTGCGGGGGCGGCCATCCTCAATGCCGAAGCGCAGCTTGAGGACCTTCTCTTCGCGCGGGGTCAGGGTAGAGAGTACGTCCACCAGCTGCTCCTGCAGCAGCGTGAACGACGCGGCCTCGCTCGGCTCGCTCGCGCCCTCGTCGGGAATGAAGTCGCCGAGGTGGCTGTCCTCCTCCTCGCCGATGGGGGTCTCCAGAGAGACCGGCTCCTGCGCGATCTTGAGGATCTCGCGCACCTTGTCCACGGGCATACCCATCTCGGCGGAGATCTCGTCCGGCGTGGGGTCGTGGCCGAGAGACTGGAGCAGCTGGCGGGAGACACGGATGACCTTGTTGATGGTCTCGACCATGTGGACGGGGATGCGGATGGTGCGCGCCTGATCGGCGATGGCGCGGGTAATGGCCTGACGGATCCACCATGTCGCATAGGTGGAGAACTTGTAGCCCTTGGTGTAGTCGAACTTCTCCACGGCCTTGATGAGACCGAGGTTGCCCTCCTGAATGAGGTCGAGGAACAGCATACCGCGGCCGACGTAGCGCTTGGCGATGGAGACGACGAGACGCAGGTTCGCTTCGGCGAGCTTCTGCTTGGCCTTCTCGCCCTCCTTGATGGTCCGCTTCAGCCCGGCCAGCTCCTCGTCGGAAAGGGTCTCGCCGGACTCCTCGGCGGCCTTGATGCGCGCCTCCGCGTCGTTTTTGGCATTCATTTTGGTCGCAAGGGCGATCTCCTCGTCGGCGGAGAGCAGGGGGACCTTACCGATCTCCTTGAGGTACATACGCACGGGGTCGTCGATGGAAAAGCTGTCCACCAACTCGTTCGGATCGACCAGCTCCTCCTCCTCGATCTCGGCGATGGCCTCGATGGGCGGCTCGTCCAGATCGTCCGGTTCCACCGTTTCGCTGATGCCGATGTCTACGCCGAGCGCTTCGAGAGAATCGTAGACGCGGTCCATCTGCTCGCTTTCCAGCTCCAGATCGTCGAGCGTTTCCATCAGCTCGCCGGAGTCCAGCTTGCCCTTCTGCTTGCCCTTGGCAAAGAGGTCGCGCAGCTTCTCGCTTTTTTGCAGCAGCTCGGCGGCGGGCAGGCTCGCAAGCAGCTTTTCGTCCAGCGGCGGAGCCTTCTTTTCCGGTGCGGTGTCCTCGGCGTCGGCCTTTTTATGCTTCTTGCCGGTGTCAGCGGGCAGCAGCTCCTCCATCTCGCCGGCGGCGAGAAGGGCGTCGGCCTGCGCTTCGAGGTCCTGAATGGTGACTTCCTTATCCATGTTGCTTTCCTCCGTGACCCAGTTGGGCTTTGTATTTTTCGGTGGCGGCGGCGAGAGGGTCAGACCCTGTGCCGCTGCGCTTTTGGTATTCTTCCTGAATGACGCGGACATAATCGCGCAGCGCCTGCGGCGCGTTTTTCAGCGACTCCGGCTTCTGCACGAGATTGGCGAGGTGGCTGACCTCCTCCGGCGCGAAGCTCTCGGCAAGGAGGGGGAGAGAGATGCGGCCCGTCTCCTGCCGCTGCTGCCACAGCCGCGTGAAAAGCCTGCCGAGTAGCGGCGAGGAAAATTCCTCTTCCCGCAGCGGCGGCGAAACGCCGAATACGCTGTCGTCCGTACACAGCAGCCGCAGCACACCCTCCTCCGCCATGGCGGAGCGGAGATTGTCGTAGCGGATGGCGCGCTCTCTCGGCTGGACCTGCGCGGCCACGTTGAGGTCGCGCTTTTCCTGCTCGCGCCGCTGCCGGTAGCCGCGCCTTTTGATGGCGCGCTGGACCTCCAGCTTCAGGGCGTCCGGCGAGATGCCCGCCGCCTGAGCGGCGCGGGTGGTGTAGATCTCCTGCTCCACCGCGTTCGGCAGCTCCGCGAGAATGAGCGCCGCGGCGGCGGCGTAGTCGATGCGGCCCTGATCGCTTTTGAGGTCATAGCCCGCGGCGAGCCGCGCCATGCGGAAGTCGATGCCCGTTTCGCTGTCGGAAAGCAGGCGCTCAAAGGCATCCGCACCCTGATTTTTGATGAAATCGTCCGCGTCCTGCTTGGTCGGCTGCCCGTCCACCACGCGGTTGGGAAGCTCTAAGACGCGCACGGAAAAGTCCGTGTCGTTGAGCAGCTCCAGCGCCTTCTGCGTGGCGATGCGGCCCGCGTTGTCGTTGTCGTAGCAGAGGACAAGCTCCTTCGTGTAGCGCGAGAGGAGCCGGATCTGCTCCGTCGTGAGCGCCGTACCCATCGAGGCGCAGGCATTGTCGAAGCCCGCCTGATGGAGCATCACCACGTCGATATTGCCTTCGACGAGCAGTATGCCCTCCCGCTTGCTCTTTTTGGCGAGATTCAGCCCGTAGAGTACGCGGCGCTTGCTGTAAACGATGGTCTCCGGTGTGTTCATGTACTTTGCGCCCGGGTCGTTTTTATCCACGATGCGCCCGCCGAAGCCGACCACGTCGCCCCGCACATCGATGACGGGGAAGATGAGCCGCTTGCGGAATTTGTCGTACACGCTGCCGCCCTTGCCCTGTACCACAAGACCCGCGGCGAGCAGCTCGGCCTTCGTGTAGCCCTTGCGCGTCATGGCGGTGAGCAGACCGTCCCACTCGTCGGCGCTTGCGCCGAGACCGAAGTTTACGGCGGTCTTCCGCGTGATCTTTCTCTGGTTCAGGTATTCCGCGCAGGCCTCGCCGCGCTTGTCGTGGAGCAGATCGTAGTAGAAGCGCGCCGCGTCGCGGTTGAGTTCCAGAAGTCGCGCGCGCAGGCGGCTGCCCTCACCCTGTTCCTCCTCAGGGACGGGCATATTCGCGCGCTTGGCGAGAAAGCGGACCGCGTCGGGGAAGGAGAGGTTCTCCTCCTCCATAATGAAGTTGATGACGCCGCCGCCCTTTTTGCAGCCGAAGCAATGATAGATCTGCTTGTCCGGCGAGACGGAGAACGAGCCGGTCTTTTCGTTGTGAAAGGGGCAGAGACCGAAGTAGTTCGCGCCCTTTTTGGTGAGCGCCACATAGCCGCTCACCACGTCGACGATGTCGCTGCGCGCGATCAGCTCGTCCAGAAAGCTCTGTGGGAACGCCATGACCCGCCTCCTTTCCCGCGTTGGTGATTTTCTACGCTCTATGTATACGCCGCCGTTTGGCATTTCCCTTTTTTTTTGACGAAAAAAATTGTTTGGACGGCAAAAAAGCGCCGTTTGTCCATGCCGCGGTTTGACAGGGGGCGGGGAATACGCTATACTGACAAAAGAAGAGGGAAAAAAGGGGGCGCGGAAGTGGACATACAGCTCATTGCCATTCGGCTCGAACGCCCCTTTACCGAGGAGGAGACTGCGCGGCTGCTGCAGCTCGTCCCGACGGAGCGGCGGGTGCGGCTCGCCAACCTCCGTGATCCGGTCCTCGGACAGGAACCGATCTGCGCCTACGCGGCGCTGCAGCTGGGGCTGAACGCGCTCTACGGCTGGCGCGAGCTGCCGGAGCTGGCGTACAATAAGTACGGCAAGCCGGAGTTTGCCGCCCATCCCGAGGTGCAGTTCAACATCAGCCACACGCGCGGCGCGGTACTCGTGGGCATTCACGACCAGCCCATCGGTGTGGACATCGAACGCATCCGCCCCGTGAGCGAGCGGACCATGCAGCGGCTGGCGGGCGCGGCGACGCAGCGCGAGTTTTTTGAAAGCTGGACGCGGCGCGAGAGCCGCGGCAAGTGGGGCGGTGTTGGCCTTGCCGCCATGCGGCGGGAGGCGTCGCCCACGATGTTCGGCGAGCGTTTCGAGTACGTGGACACTTTCCCAGGCTATGTCGCCTGCGTCTGCACGCATTCGAACGATCCGCTCGCTAAGGTCCACCGCTTCACGCTGGGCGACATCACATAACGGATAAGGTGCGGGAAATGAGAAAGCGTCTGCCGTCGGCAGACGCTTTTTGCTTGCTTTATTCCTCCGGCAGATCCACTACGATGGGCGTGTGGCCGACATGGGGAAGAAATTTCGCGAGCAGGTCGCTCGTTTTGATCTTCAGCGAGCCGTGGTTATCGCAGGGGTGGCAGCAGAAGGACTCCGCCTCGTATACCGCGCGGTCCATCACGAGCTGCACCTGATGCTCCGTATCGAACAGAAGACCCATCACCGAGGCGGAGCCGGGGTGCGTGTTCAAAAGCTCCTCCATTTTCTCCGGCGGGGCAAAGGACAGGCGGGACGAGCCGATCTGCGCGGAAAGGTCCTTCGTGTGGAACGGCTTGTCGCCGGGCATGGTGAGAAGATAGAACGCCGTCTGCTGGCGGTTGCAGAGAAAGAGGTTCTTGCAGATGACACCCTCCAGCGCCTCGCCGACGGCGGCGCAGTCCTCCATCGCGGCGGTCGCGTCATGCTCGAAGCGGATATAGGGAATGCCGAGGGAGTCGAGCGCGGCAAAGACCGCGCCGACGCGCTCGTCGGCGTCTGCGGGCGCGGTCGTGTAGGCGGGGGAGAGGTACATGGGAACGCCTTCTTTCTCTCTCTTTATTGTTCGCGGAGCAGCTTTTCACCGGCCTTGTAAATATCGCCCGCGCCGACGGTGATGATCAGGTCGCCGGGCTGCGCGGCGGCGCGCAGCGCCTCCGTGACCTTATCGAGCGTGGGACAGTAGATCGCGCCGGGGATACGCGCGGCAAGGTCGCCGGACGAAATGCCGATGTCGTTCTGCTCGCGCGCAGCGTAGATCTCCGCAAGAATAAGCACATCGGGAAGCTTCAGCTCCTGCACGAACTCCTCAAAAAGCGCCTTGGTGCGTGTGTAGGTGTGCGGCTGGAAGGCGCAGACGATGCGGCGGTAGGGCAGCGCCTTCGCCATCGTCAGCAGGGCGTGCAGCTCGCTGGGGTGGTGGGCATAGTCGTCATAAACATCCGCGCCGCGGTAGCTGCCCTTCTTCTCAAAGCGGCGGCCCGCACCGGTGAAGGTGGCGAGACCCCGCTCCACGGCGTCGCCGCGGATACCGAGGACATAGGCGGCGCTCGCCGCGGCGAGCGCGTTCATCACATTGTGTTCGCCGCCGACGGAAAGCGCGGCGTGGGCGTACTTCTTGCCCATGCAGACGACGTCAAACGCGGGCAGTCCGTTGGTGTAGACGACGTTCTCCGCATGGCAATGAGCGGACGCGTCACGCTTACTGAAGGTGAAGAGCGAGCCGGTGTAGCCCGCGAGCGTCTCACGCACGCCCGCGTCGTCCCAATTGGCGACCACATGACCGTTTGCGGGGACCAACTCGGCGAAGCGGCGGAAGGAATGCTCCACATCGTGCAGGTCCTTGAAAAAGTCCAGATGATCGGCCTCCACATTGAGCAGGACCGCGACGGTGGGAAAGAAGCTGAGGAACGAATTGCAGTATTCGCAGCTTTCGGCGATGATGGTGTCGCCGTGGCCGACGCGGTAGCCGGAGTGCAGCAGCGGCAGCGTGCCGCCGATCATCACGGTGGGATCGGCGTCGGCGGCCATGAAGATGTGCGTCGCCATGCTGGTGGTGGTCGTTTTGCCGTGCGTGCCGGAGATGCACAGGGCGTTGCGGTAGCCCCGCATGATCGCGCCCCACGCCTGCGCCCGCTCAAACACGGGGATGCCGCGCGTGACCGCGCCGGAGATCTCGGGGTTATCGTCGTGAATGGCGGCGGTGCGGATCACAAGATCCGCCTCACCGAGATTGTCCGCCGCGTGACCGATGGCGACGGGAATGCCCAGCGCACGCAGATGCTCCACGGCGGGGGAGTCGCTCATATCGCTGCCCTGCACCTGAAGTCCCATGGAGTGCAGGACCTCGGCAAGCGGACTCATGGAAACGCCGCCGATGCCCGCGAGGTGCGCCCGCCGACCGGGGACGAGATAGGAGTTGATGTCCATAACTGCTGCTCCTCCGAAAACCACGCCTCAGACACCTTGGGCGATTTGCCAAAGCGGAGCGTGATGTGAATTGCAAAATTTTATCTCATATAGTATAATACGAAATACCGTAAAGTACAATGCTGATTTTTGAGCGGCAGAAAAGTTTTTTGCGTGCGGAAACGACGCGTTTTGCGAGGGGGCGAGGGATATGCCGGAGTGCGTGCCGCAGGCGGTGCGGGAGATCATGGACCTTCTGCACCGGCATGGCTTCGCGCCCTATCTTGTCGGCGGCTGCGTGCGCGACCTGCTGCGCGGCGTGACGCCGGACGACTACGACATGACGAGCGACGCGCGGCCGGAGGAGGTCATGGCGATCTTCGGCGCGTCCGCGCACCCGACGGGACTGGCGCACGGCACGGTGACGCTCGTGCGCGGCGGCCTTGCGGTGGAGCATACGACCGAGCGCTGCGATGGGGCATACCGCGACAGCCGCCATCCGGAGAGCGTGACCTTTACGAAAAACATCGAGGAGGACCTCGCCCGCCGCGATTTTACAGTGAACGCCATCGCGCTCTCACCGGAGGGAGCACTCGTCGATCCCTTCGGCGGGCGGGAGGACCTGAGCGCGGGTGTCCTGCGCTGCGTCGGCGCGCCGGAGCGGCGCTTTGCCGAGGATGCGCTCCGCATTCTGCGCCTGCTGCGCTTCGCGTCCGTGCTGGGCTTTTCGGTCGAGGATGACACGGCGCGTGCCGCGCGGGAACGGAAGGACGGCTTGCGTGCCATCGCACACGAGCGTGTGTACGCGGAGCTGAATAAGCTGTTGTGCGGGAAGCACGCCGCGGCGGTGCTGTTGAAGTATCCGGACATTCTCGGCGTCGTGCTGCCGGAGCTGCTGCCCTGCGTGGGCTTCGATCAGCACAATCCGCACCATTGCTACGATGTGTGGGAACATACGGCGCGCGCGGTCGGTGCGGCGCCGCCGACGCGAGTGCTGCGTTGGACGATGCTGCTTCACGACCTTGGAAAGCCAAAGTGCTTTACACGGGACGCGGACGGCACAGGGCATTTCTACGGGCATACCGCCGTTTCCGCGGAGTTGGCGGAGGGCATCATGGCGCGGCTGCGCTTTGAGCATACGCTCGCGCAGGGCGTGCGGGCGCAGCTTGCCTGCTTTGATGAGATGTTTCCGCCGGAGCGCGCGGCAGTACACAGTCGGATGGCGCGGTACGGGCGCGGGACGATGTGGAACCTTTTACAGACCAAGCTTGCGGATAATGCCGCCAAGGCGCCTGCCGGACTGGAGCGGGCGCAGAGACCATGGCGTGAAGCACTTTCACTTTACAACAAGTTGCTGGCGGAAAATGCCTGCTGCTCGCTTGCGGAGCTGAATATCGGCGGCGCGGATCTGTTGGCGCTCGGCTTTTCGGGACGCGCGGTGGGATGGGCGAAGCAGCGCCTGCTCGACGAGGTGGCTGCGGAAAAGCTGGAGAATGAACACGGCGCCCTTGTGCGCCGCGCGGAGCGCTTGTACCGCAGCGGTTGGCGCGGGGAAACGGACGGAAAGGAGTAAAAAACGATGGCGAATATCATGGATTATCTGGATTGGCGCGGCGACCTGCCGCTCACGGTCTCGCCGTTCAACGAGGTGGACGGCCTTATTTTGGCGGAGTTGAGCTTCATCAATTTTGAGGGACTTGTGCCGCCGCCGGAGCTGGGGCGGGGCGTGCCGCTGCGCGAAGCGGCGGACGCCTACTTTGCCCGTCACAACGGTGCAGAGATCGACATGGGGGTACTCGTCCCCGGACGCATTCCCGATCTCATGTGCCGCATGGCGCATTCCGAGCGCTTCGGCGCGATGCTCCTCAACGGCTACTGTGAGATGATCGACGACGCGAGCGAGCAGCAGTTCGCGGCGCTCACCGTCGAGCTGGGCGACGGCAGCATCTATGTTTCCTACCGCGGCACAGACGACACCATCGTCGGCTGGAAGGAGGATCTGAACCTCGGCTACCTCGAGGTCATTCCCTCGCAGACGCGGGCGTTGGAGTACCTTGGCCGCATGGCGCGGCAGTACCCCGACGCGAAGCTTCGCATCGGCGGACACTCCAAGGGCGGCAATCTCGCGGTCTACGCCGCGGTGCGTACCCCCGCCGCCGTGCAGGATCGCATTTTGAAGGTCTACAACGACGACGGACCGGGCTTCATCAAATCCCTCGCCGGCACGCCGGAGCATACGCGCATTGCCGACCGCATCCAGACGATCGTGCCGCAGTCGAGCGTGGTGGGACAGCTTTTGGAGCATGAGCAGAATGTGCAGGTCGTGCGCTCGGATGCCGAGGGCATGCTGCAGCACGACGGCTTTTCGTGGCAGGTCGAGCGCGACCGCTTCGTGCATCTCGACGGCTTTTCCCGCGAGGGCAAGGTCATTGACGAAACGCTGGAATCGTGGGAGGAGTCCCTCAGCCCCAAGCAGCGCGAGGCATTTGCCGACGCACTCTACACCGTACTTACCGCCTCGGGCGCGAAAACGCTCACCGAACTCAACGGCGACAAGCTCAAGAGCGCGGTGACGATGCTCAAGACCTATTCAAACCTCGACCGCGAGACGCGGCAGCTGTTGTCCGGCTCGCTGCGGGCGCTGGTCGGCTCGTATGCGAAAAATGTCGCGGACGATGTGCAGAAGAACGACCTTGAGCCGCTGCGCCGCAAGCTGGAGCGGCAGCGTAAAAAGACGGAGAAGCGAAAGCCGAGGAAGAAATAAGATAGGAGAGGACCCGTAGGTCGTCACAAAGGAAAATCGGAGTCGAAACGACTCCGATTTTCCTTTTTTATGCTGTTCGCTCGACGGATTTTTCCTTGTTTCCGTCCAACCCGGCCCGTTCCAATTCCAGCCTGGGTCAAAAGTGGGTCAAAGGGGAATGGGAGTTGAATTTGAAAACGGTAGGGGGTATCTCATAGATTCCCTGCACCTTTCCAATACATACTATCCAGAAGCTCCGTGCCTACCGAAGTACGGAATACGCGCTGGCGGAAATTTTCGATTGCGGAGCGTGCGTATCTGCTCTCGCCGGCGTTGACCAGAAAATCCGCCTCCAGCAGGATCCGGTGATCCGGCCCGTCAATGTTCGTATAGGTATGATGATGCGCTACCAGCCACGAAATGCGCTCTACATCGCCGCGTTCCATATGCTCGGCCACTACTCGGCGGGTTTCACGCTGGACACCTACGCCCACATTACCACCGACGCCCAACTCAAAGCGGTGCAAACGATGGGGAACATCCTCTCCCGTGCTGTCTGACGGTTTCCGCTACCCGCTCCCGTTGCAACACTGTTAAGTTAAGAGAACTATAAAGGGAGAAAACCTCGGTTTTCTCCCTTTATAGCTTTCAGCATATAATAATCGGCAGTGTCCTGCTGTGTAAAAATATAATATTTTCGCGACACTTTTTTGACATTTTTTAATGGCTGTCTATTGACTTCCTTGCCTTTTTTTGATATGCTAAAAGAACAAAAATAAAGGGTTGCGTTAAATTGTGGCATAAGTTTTGTGAATTTTTAGAGAGTTTAGCGAGTTAAGAGAGTTAAGAGAGTTTTATAAAAATATAATAGTATTTTTTAAGAGAGTTGCTTATCATTTTCAATTTTGAGAGTTTGAGAGCAAGTCTTTTATTTTTGCAAAAACGAATAATTATACACTCGAAAGGACAGCTCTCTATGAATATTCCGTTGAAAATTATTGCCATTTATAAAAAGGGCAACACCCCCCTTGTGAAATACAGCGAAACGGCAAATTCGACCTGCGCTCGTCAGATTTTTAAGTTATTTTTTGAAATGTTGAGCGTGATTTCTGGAAAAATGTACGCAAAGATGATTGATGCAATGGCTGAAAAGACAAGTCAAAATTATGAGGGCCTTACACCCTATTTCGATGCTTGCAGCTATGAATTTTCCGCATCATTTTGCGGAAAAATATACAGTGAAAACTTTTCCATTGCCGTCGATGATGGTTCGAAGAATGATCTGAAGCGACTCGAAATTTCCGCACGCATTGCGTCTCTCCTGCATAGAATTTATATGGATTGCAAGGAGAACTCCGGAGGCTCAAACGATGTGTGTGCCTGATGATCTAAAGCGGTGTCTAAATACCTCCATCGCAGACATAGCCGCCGCCCGCGGCGGCTATATCTGCGACCTTAGAAGCTATACCCGTAGCCGTAAGCTGACGACTTATGACCTCATTTCACTGCTCATCGGTTTTAGCGGCGGTTCGCTGAACAAGGAACTGCGTTTGTTCAACGCCGATGTGACGCCGAGCGCGTTATCGCAGCGGCGCAAGGGAATTTCTCCACGCGCCTTTTATGAAGTGTGGCAAAACTTCAATCGTCGCTGTGACAGCTTGACGCAACAGCGGTTTCATGGCAAATACCACTTGTGGGCGGTAGATGGAACAGAACTGCCGGTCTTTCGTAATCCAAACTCCGACAGTTTTATCATAACGCCCACAAACCCGCGCGGGTACAATGCCCTGCACGCAAATGTCATTCACGACATAAACAATTCTGTTTTTGTGGATTGCGCTATGGGGCGGGACGAACAGGGGCAGCTGCTGGCGTTGATTTATCGGCGCAAATTTACAGAGCCAACCATCTTAGTCATGGACAGGGGCTATGAAAGCTACAATACCATAGCCCACTGCTGCAACATTCCAAACTTTTTCTTTGTCCTGCGCGTAAAACAGGGCAAGGCGGCTTTGCGAGATATTCAACGCCTACCGCTGGAAACGCTGGACGAGCCGTTTTCTGTCACAGTCACGACCTCGCAGCGGAACATTGACAAGGAAAACGGCTGGGTATACTTGAACACAGGCAGCCGCAAGGGGAAAACGCTGTCGGAAAAAACGCGGGTAGCACGCTTTGACTTCCCTGCGCCGCACACGATAAAATGCCGCGTTGTGCGGTTTGAGATTGGCAGCAGCGGCCACTATGAAACGCTGTTGACAAATCTTCCGTGTGATGAATTTCCTATTGAGGAAATGGAGAAGATTTACAGTCTGCGCTGGCGTATCGAGCAGGGCTTTGACGCTCTGAAAAATAAAACGGGACTGAAATTTTTGCACGGGCGTTCTGACGATTGTGCGCTTCAAGAATTATACGCGAAACTGACATTTTTCAACTTTACCTCTTTGATTTGCCGTGCTGTGGCAATAGGAAAACACAGCGGAACGCAGAATGAGGTCAAAATTTCTTTCAAGGACGCAACTGATTTGTGCCGTGATTTTTACCGCACGCCCAATGCAAGCGGCGAAACGCTTTTGCGTGATATTGCCAAATACACCTACTCCAACAAGAAAGGGCGAAAAGCAGAGCGCGGAACAATCAAACCAAAAACCTTTGTTGCGTTCACCTATCGAACATCGGCGTAGCGTCATAGACAGAAAAAGGCACGGGGCTGGCATTTTGAAATGCCAGCCCCGTGCCATATTTTTTTGCAAAAGCCCGTTTTAAGAGCTGAAAAGCGGCATTTTCAGAAAAACAAATGTGCCGCCTACTTAACAGCGCCATAAAACCGCTGAAACAGTAATGTATCTTTGCTTTAGGATGGTATGTCGTTCTTATTTTTCAACAAGCCGTTATACTGTCAAAAAATCGACGCATATTTTGAAAAGCTGCAACAGAGGGAGGTCTAAACACAAATCTCAACAAGATTATTTACTGTATCAAAAAATCAGAGAATGTAAAAAAGTATCCCCGTGCCTTTTTTGAAAAATACAGGCAGTTTCGCCCGTTAAGGCAAAACAGCCGCTTTCTCCCGTGTGTGAGAAAGCGGCTGTTCAGTGGTATCCTGTCGAAAAAGGTATTGCAATTCTGAAAATGTTAGGGTAAAATTAGGAGCGGAAACATAAATAGCGGCA
>CAKTEZ010000014.1 GCA_934553255.1 uncultured Oscillospiraceae bacterium | reverse complement strand
TGGCGGTAGACCTCATCCTCCGGCTCCTGAAAATGCACATCGCCGGTGGCGACGACCCGCTTGCCCAGCTCCTCGCCGAGCCGGACGATGGTGCGGTTGAAATCGCGCAATTCCTCCTCACTTTTGACCGCGCCCTCGCGCAGCATGAACCGATTGTTGCAGATGGGTTGGATCTCAAGGTAATCGTAGAAGGAGGCGATGCGCTTGAGTTCGTCCCAGTCCTTGTGGTCCGCGACCGCGCGGAACAGTTCGCCCGCCTCGCAGGCCGAGCCGATGATAAGACCCTCGCGGTGCGCGATCAGCTCGCTTTTCGGAATGATCGGCACACGCTTGAAGTACTTGAGGTTGGAGAGCGAAATGAGTTGGTAAAGGTTCTTGAGTCCCGCCTTGTTCTTTGCCAGCAGGATAATATGCTTCGGAAAGCGGTTGGACTTGCTGCCGAGCGGGCGCAGCTTGAGCATTTCGCCGTTGATCTGCTGCAGGCGCGTCACCCCGCGCTCGGCGAGCATGGGAAAGAATTTCGTCAGCATCTGCGCCACCGGCACGGCGTCGTCCGACGCGCGGTGGTGGTTGAACTGCGGCAGCTGCAAATGCTCCGCCACGATGTCCAGCTTATACTTTCCCAGCCCCGGCAGCAGATTTTGCGCCAGAATGAGCGTATCGATATAGGTCGGCTCGAACGGAATGCCGCATTTTTTGCAGCCCGCGCGGATAAAGCTGATGTCAAACTCCGCGTTGTGCGCCGCGAGCGGCGCATTTCCCGCGAAGGCGAGGAACGCGCCCAGCGCGTCCTTGAGCTTCGGCGCGCCGCGCAGCATCTCGTCCGTAATGCCCGTCAGTCCGATGATCTCCGGCGTGAGCCGCCGTTCGGGGTCCACGAAGGTCTGGAAGGTCTCGACGATCTCGCCGTTTTTGAGACGCACCGCGCCGATCTCCGTGATCGCCTCCTGCGTGACCTTGAGGCCGGTCGTTTCGATGTCAAAGCAGACGATCTCATCGGAAAAGCCGATATCCTGCCCGCCGTGAATGGCGATGCGGTCATCGATGTTGTTGACAAAATAACCCTCGCAGCCGTAAAGTATTTTTATTTTACCCCCGCTGGCTTTCTGGGCATCCGGAAAGGACTGCGCCACGCCGTGATCCGTAATGGCGATGGCGGGCATCCCCCACTTCGCCGCAAGCTTCACGACGCTGCCCGTATCGGTCAAGGCGTCCATATTGGACATCCGCGTATGCAGGTGCAGCTCCACGCGCTTGACCTCCGCGGTGTCCATGCGGCTCTCGTGCGTGATCTCCGTGATGTCGCGCGGGTTGAGCTGCATATCGTGACCGTCGTAGGTCAGCTCCATTGTACCCGCCACGCGAAGCCACATTCCCACGCTCACGCGGTCACGCACCGGAGCGATCTCCTTTTCCAACATTTTTCTCCGCACGATGACCGAGCCTTCGTAGTCCGTCATTTCGATGAGCAGCAGCCACATTCCCGGCTGGCGCAGCTCGCGGAACTCACACTTGAAGACCTTGCCCTCGACCACGACGCTGCCCGCCTTCGGGTTCAGCTCCGTCATCGGTATGGGACGGCTCTTGATCTCGCGGCCCATAATGATCTTGCCCTGCTCAGCCGCCTTTGGGAAGCCCGCCTGCGTCACCGTGATGTAAGCGGCGTTCAGCTCGTATTGCGCGGCAAGCAGCTGCTCGAGCAGCGTGCGCTCCGCCTGCGTGATCTCCTGGCGTGCGGTCAGCGCGATACGCATGGCGCGGCTCTCCTGCTCTACCGTTACATCCGTCACGCGGGCGTCGGAGAGCAGGACGCGCAGGCCGATGGGCGGCGCAAAGCCTTCAAATAATTCAAAAAACGGTATCCTTTGTGCCATTTTGTCGCTTCTCTCTTACAGTTTCTCGATCTCGTCCAGCAGCGCGTCCAGCAGCTTTTCCTGCGCTACCTTATACAATACCTCGCCATGGCGGAAGATCAGACCCTCGCCCTTGCCGCCCGCAATGCCAATGTCCGCCGCTCTCGCCTCGCCGGGGCCGTTGACCACGCAGCCCATGACCGCAACGGTGATGGGCTTATCGCAGTCCTCCAGCCGGTGTTCCAGCTCCTCGACCAGCGGGATCATATCGTATGCCGTGCGCCCGCAGGTCGGGCAGGAAATGAGGTTCACGCCGCTTCTCCGCAGCCCGCAGGCGCGCAGGATCCGCTTGGCGGCATAGACCTCCTCCACCGGATCGGCTGTCAGCGAGACGCGGATCGTGTCGCCGATCCCCTCGCACAATAGTCCGCCGATGCCGATGGCAGACTTCAGAAGTCCCATCGACGGCGTCCCCGCCTCGGTCACACCGAGGTGCAGCGGATAGTCCACCCTTTCGTGCAGCAGCCGGTACGCCGCCATATTGAGCGGCACATCAGAGCTTTTGACCGAGATGCAGATGTCCGTGAAGTCAAACTTTTCCAGTAGCGCGACATGACCCAACGCGCTCTCGACGAGCGCCTCCGGCGTCACGCGGCCATACTTTGCCAGCAGCTCGCGCTCCAGCGAGCCGCCGTTCACGCCGATGCGGATGGGGACCTTGTGCGCGCGGCAGCAGTCCACGACCGCCTTCACGCGGTCCTCCCCGCCGATGTTGCCGGGGTTGATGCGGATCTTGTCCGCGCCATGCTCCGCCGCGGCAATGGCAAGGCGGTAATCAAAATGAATATCCGCCACGAGGGGGATATGAATGCTTTCCTTGATGGTCTCGACCGCCTCCGCCGCCTCCGGCGTCGGCACGGTCACACGAACGATCTCACAGCCCGCCTGCTCCAACCGCAGGATCTGCTCAATGGTCGCGCGCGCATCCTCGGTTTTTGTGTTGCACATCGACTGGATGGTGACTGGCGCACCGCCGCCGACCGCCACACCGCCGACCAGTATCTGTTTTGTCATGCTTCTCCCCTCCTCACAGCAGCTTCATCACATCGTGGAACGTGATGAACAGCATCAGTGCCATCAGCAGGGCAAAGCCCGCCATGTGAATGGCGTTTTCGTATTTCGGCGGGATCTGCCGCTTGAAAAGCGCGAGTGCCGCCGTGTTGACCAGCAGAAACAGCACCTTGCCGCCATCGAGCGCGGGCAGAGGCAGCAGATTCATCACCGCGAGATTGACCGCGATGAGCGCACCGAAGTAAAGAATGCTCTCCGCCGCCGCGGCAAAGCCGTTCTGGTCGTTCTTCTCGGCCTCCTCCTGCGCCTCCTCGCCCACATCCTTGATGGTCGAAACGATCCCGATCGGACCCCTGAGGTCGTCCAGTCCCGCCGAGCCGTTCGCCAGCATTTTCAGACTCAACCGCACGAGCCGCACAAAATCAAGCGTGTTGTACCAGCTGTATTGCAGCCGCACGAGCGGCGTCGCCTCAACGATGCCGCCGTAGGTAAAGCCGTATGCGCGATACTCCTCGCCCGCCTCGTTCGTATAGGTCTGAAGCGTCAGGGTCCGCGTCAGCTTCTCGGTGCCGCGCCGGACCGTCATCTCGATCGCACCGTCCTCCCCGCGGTCGATTACGCCGAGGACCGTGGATACGTCGTCCTTGAGGTAGATGCGCTCGCCGTTGATGGCCCAGATCACATCGCCGGGCATCAAGCCGTTCTCCCCCTGCTGAGGAAACGCAGGGTCAAGCTTCACGATCTCCGCCGTATAAAAGCCCTGCGCCCCCGCGTACAGGCAAAGCATGATGACAAAGCCGGTGAGGAAATTCATCGCCGCGCCCGCAAAGAAAATAAGTAGCTTTTTCCAAAAGCCCTGCTTTTCCAGCGCGCGCGGGTCGTCGCTCGCATCGTCCTCGCCCTCCATGGCGCAGTAGCCGCCGATGGGGAGAATGCGGAGCGAGTACTCCGTTTCGCCCTTTGTCTTATGGAAGATAGCGGGACCCATGCCGATGGAAAACTCATTTACCCGCACGCCGCAGGCCTTGGCGGCAAGAAAGTGTCCCAGCTCATGCACGGCGATGAGAATGCCGAAGATCAGAATGGCAGCGATGATATACATGAAAAAAACTCCTTATGGATCTTGCTTACTTGACATGGGCGCGCACCGCCTCGCGCGCCTTGTGATCCGCCGCGAGAATGTCCTCCAGCGTTGGCGCGGCGACCTGCTCAACGGTTTCCAGCGCCGCTTCCACCAGCGCGGGAATGTCGTTGAAGCCCGCCATGTCCTGCAAAAACGCGCCGACCGCGGCTTCGTTCGCGCCGTTGAGAATGGCGCAGGCCGTGCCGCCGACCGCGGCGCACTGCTTCGCAAGCCTCAAGCAGCGGAAGGTCTCCTCGTCGGGCGCGGCAAAGGTCAGCGGCGGACAGGAGAGCAGGTCGAGGGTCCGGTCCGGCGTCTCCGCGCGATAGGGGTAGGTCATCGCGTAGCGGATGGGCAGCTTCATGTCGGGCGTGCCGAGCTGCGCGAGCATCGCGCCGTCGCGGTACTCGACGAGCGAATGGACGATGCTCTGGCGGTGGATGACCGCGTCCACCTGCCGCAGCGGCAGGCGGTAGAGCCGCATAGCCTCGATGATCTCAAGGCCCTTGTTCATCAGCGTCGCGGAATCAACGGTGATCTTCGCTCCCATCGTCCAGTTGGGGTGACGGAGCGCGTCGGCGCGCGTCTTTCCCGCAAGCTGCTCGCGGGAAAGGCCGTAGAACGGTCCACCGGAGCAGGTGAGAATGAGCCGCTTGATCTCGCCGCGGTCGCGACAGCCCTGTACGCATTGGAAGATCGCGCTGTGTTCGCTGTCCACCGGTACGATCTCCGCGCCGTACTTCTCCGCCGCATCCATCACGAGCGTTCCCGCGCACACCAGCGTTTCCTTGTTGGCCAGCGCGATGCGCTTCCCGCGCTCGATGGCGGCGAGCGTAGGCTTAAGGCCGATCATGCCGACCACGGCGGTCACTACCGTGTCGGCGTCCTCCGCGGTCGCGGCGGCAAGAAGCCCTTCCATACCGGAGAGGACCTCCGTTTTCGTGTCCCGCAGCCGTTCGCGCAGCACGGCGGCGGCGGCTTCGTCATAAAGCACGGCAAGACGCGGGGAAAACTCCCGCGCCTGCTGTTCGATGAGATCAACGCTCGAATTAGCGGTCAGCGCCGCAACATCCAGCCCAAGCTCCCGCGCGACCTCCAGCGTCTGGCGGCCGATGGAACCGGTCGAGCCAAGTAAAGCAATACTCCTTGTCATAGTATGCCACCCGCCACAAAGAAATACACGACCGGCGCAATGAACATGGTGGAATCAAAGCGGTCAAGCATCCCGCCGTGTGTGAGGAAGAGATGGCTGTAATCCTTGATGCCCGCCTCGCGCTTGATGAGCGACATGGAGAGGTCGCCGAGCTGACCGAAAATGTTAGCGACCGCGCCGACGAGCGCGAGCCGCGCACAGTCCGGCGCATAGCCGAGCCGCCTCTGAGCGATGAAGCCGAGCAGCAGCATCGCAAGTGCGCTGCCGATGGGACCTCCGATGCCGCCCGCCCAGGTCTTGTGCGGACTGACGTGCGGCGCCATCTTACGCTTGCCGAACCACATGCCGAAATACATGGACAGCGCGTCGCCCGCGAAGGCGATGAAGAACGGCGCGAGGACATAAACTCTGCCGAAGTCCGCATAGCTCCGCAGCAGAAAGATGCAGCTATACATCGCCGGAAATACCATGCCGCCGACGACAGCGGCGCAGAGCGTGGAAAACGCAAACGGCCTCTCTCCGCCGAAGCGATGCACGGCGGTGAAAAACAGCAGCATCAAAAACGCCCAACGCAGTACCGTCACGGTCTGGATCGTGCCAAAAAATGTCCACTCGCTGTAATACAGAAGCACCTCATACGCCGCGGCCGCTGCGACCGTGAGCAGATATATGCTCGTCGGCACGTTCTTCCCCGCCGTGTGCAGCAGCTCATAGGCCGCGATGCCCGCGATGGCGCACACGAGCAGCATGGTCGCCCACGCGGGACACGCCAGCAATACCAGCAGCAGTAAAGGCAATCCGATTGCCACCACAAGCCATCTTTGTTTCATAGTGTTTCCCCTTTCGGGCTGTTTTTCTCTTACGGCTTCACGCCGCCGAAGCGCCGCTCCCGGTGCTGATAGGCGATGAGCGCCTTGTCGAACTCCCGTTCGTCGAAATCCGGCCAGAGCGTGTCGCAGAAGTAAAACTCGCTGTACGCGCACTGCCAAAGGAGATAGTTGCTGATGCGCTTCTCCCCGCCCGGACGAATGAGCAGCTCGGGGTCGGGCAGGTCTGCGGAATAGAGATACTGCGAGAACGCCTCCTCCGTCAGCGCGTCGCTCCGCTTCTCCCCCGCCGCGCAGTCGCGCGCGAAAGCGCGGGCGGCGTGAACGATCTCGTCCCGCCCGCCGTAATTGAGGCAGACATTCGCCTGAAAGCCCTCGATGCGCGCGGAAATTTCATTCGTTTCCCGGATCAGCTCCTTGAGGTCGTCGTCCAACACGCTCAGGTCGCCGAGAAAGCGCAGGCGGTTGCCGTCGCGCTCCATCGTATCGATGCACTCGTGGAGATAACGGCGCAGAAGCTGCATGATGCCATCGATCTCCTCGGGCGGGCGCTTCCAGTTTTCAGTCGAAAAGGCGTAGACCGTGAGGTAGTCGATGCCAAGCTCCTTGCAGTAGGTACCGAGACGGCGGAAGTTCTCCGCCCCCGCCTTATGCCCCGCCGAGCGCGGAAGCCCGCGCTTCTGCGCCCAGCGGCCGTTGCCGTCCATGATGACGGCAACATGACGAGGCAGGTTGGTCTTGTCAACCTGCCCCGTGATGTTCTTCTTGGTGAAAAGTCCCATCAGACCTCCATCAGTTCCTTTTCCTTCTTTTCGAGCAGGGCGTCCAGCTCCTTGCACATATCGTCGGTGAGCTTCTGCAGGTCCTTTTCGGCGATCTTGAGGTCGTCCTCGGTCAGCTCGCTGGCCTTCTGCTTTTTCTTGAAGGTCTCCATCGCGTCGCGGCGGATGTTGCGGATGGCGACCTTGCCGCCCTCGGCGTACTTGCGGATCTGCTTGACGAGCTCCTTACGGCGCTCCTCGGTCAGCTGCGGGAAGGTCAGGCGAATGGCCTTGCCGTCGTTCTGCGGATTGATGCCGAGATCGGAGTTCAGAATGGCCTTTTCAATGAGCTTCACGGCGCTCGCGTCCCACGGCTGGATGAGCAGCTGGCGCGGATCGGGCGAGCCGATGGACGCGATCTGCTGGATGGGGGTGGGCGTGCCGTAATAGTCCACGCTGATGCGGTCGAGCACGGCGGCGTTGGCGCGGCCCGCGCGCACGGCGGCGAAGTCGGCGGCGACGGAGTCGATGCTCTTTCTCATTTTTTCCTCGTAGACCTTGTATTCATCCTTCAACATGGGGATAGCCTCCTCAAATTTTGATTTTGTGTTTCTCTATTGCGACGCGGCTCATTCGCCGACGATCGTACCGATCTTTTCGCCCATCACGGCGCGCAGGATATTCTTCGGATCCTTGAGAGCGAACACGAGTACGGGAATGTGATTGTCCATCGACAGCGAGGTCGCCGTGGAGTCCATCACCGCGAGGTGCTGGGCCAGCACCTCCTCGTAGGAGATGGCGTCGTACTTCACCGCGCTCGCGACCTTGGCGGGGTCGGCGTTGTACACGCCGTCGATGTTCTTGGCAAGCAGGATAACATCCGCGTTGATCTCCGCCGCGCGGAGCACCGCCGCGGTATCCGTGGAGAAGAACGGCGAGCCGATGCCGCAGCCGAAGATGACCACGCGGCCCTTTTCCAGATGCCGGATGGCGCGGGCGCGGATATACGGCTCCGCGACCTCCTTGATCTCCAGCGCGGTCTGGATGCGGACATCCACGCCCTTCTGCTCCAGCACATCGGCGACTGCCATGCAGTTCATCGCCGTAGCGAGCATGCCCATGTGGTCGGCGCGTGTGCGCTCGATGTAGCCCTCGCCGTTTTTCACGCCGCGCCAGAAGTTGCCGCCGCCGATGACGATGCCCATCTGTACGCCGGCCTCCACACACTCCTTGATAACATCCGTCACCTGACCGATGACGCCGAAATCAAGGCCGAAGTGTTTGTCGCCCGCGAGCGCCTCGCCGCTGATCTTGAGCAGGACGCGCTGATATTTCGGTTTCTCCATGTACTCTGTTCCTCCCTGCGAACCGGTCATATTTTAACGGCTTTATTGTAGCGTATTTTTTCCGTTTTGCATAGGGGGTAAATTGAAAACTTTTCTTTTTTCGGCGTGAAAGGAAGCCGCGGGCATTTCTGCCCGCGGCTTCCCGCTGTTCGGTCCTGAGCGGATCTACCAGCCTGTGCCGCATACCACGCCGTGCCAACCGTCCTCCTTGAGCGTGATAATGCAGCAGCGGTAGTATTCATACGCGCCCTCCGGCGCGTCGGGATCGTCGCAGTCTCCGGTGTTGCCTGCCATCGCATACCCCAGCGCCCGTTCGCTTTCCGGCACAAACTCGGTCGTGGAATAAAAGCAATAGCTGTTCTCGTCCAGCTCGCCGCGCTCGCGGGAGGTCTGCGTTCTCTCCTCTGCCGGCTCAACAAGGTTCTTCATCCACATAAACTTGAACAGGCTGCCGCTTCGCACCTTGAGATGCACGCCCTGGTAGGCGTCGAGATATTCCTTCGCGGCCTCCTCCCACGACTGTCCGCGGTCCGGAATGGGGGTCTCATCAGCCTCGTCTTGCAGCGTGCAGATCTCCGCCTCGTCATACCAATTGAGTATTCGGTCGTAGAGTGTGTTCTCGTCGCCATAGAAGAAGCTGAAATCGCCCTGCGCCTCGTAGTAGTCCACCGGATCGTTCATGCCGCGGTGATACGCCACGATGTTTGTCCCCTCGTAGAACACAAAGTGCGAGGAATCATTGTTTGAGAGCCAGAGCGCAAGCTGTCTGCCGGTGTCTTTCGGCGCGTCACATGTAATGTAATGATAGGCGTTGAGCGTAGGGACATTCCACGCGCCGCGCACACTATAGCCGCCGACGGTCTCATTGTTCTCAACGAGATACAGCCACGAGGCTATGCCCTCAGAGGCGAGGTCAAGGTCATTCTGGAAGGTCGGGACATAGAAATAGACATTTCCGCTGACCGTGAAGCTCTGCGCCATCTGCCGCAGCTCGATGGCTTCGTTCTGCACCTGCGCGCCCTTGTTCCAATCGCCCCACTGGTTCGTCACGATCTCGTCGGTCGGCGTCCAGTAGGTCGAGATGATGTAGCAGCCGCCGTAATCGGTGTCCGGCGCAAGGTAGTTTGCAAACTGCATGCCGCTCTCCGCATCGAAGCGCGTCCACGGGCCGCTGAGCGCCGCGCCCTCGCGGTACTGCTCGAGCGTGAAGCCGTTGTCGCGGTAGAACGCCTCCATCATTTCCACGCTGTCCATGCTCTTGTCCACGCGCAGGGTGCTGCCGGTCTGATAAGCGGAGTACCAGCAGTCCTCGCCCGCGTTCGTCGTGCGCGCCCAAACCGTCACCGGCGTGTAGAGCAGCCAGCCGTTTCCGTCATAGCGGTGGCCCTCGCCGCCCTCGCTCGTCTGGAGAATGGTCGGGTCGCTGATAAGGCCGGTGAAGAAGTCCGGGACCAGATAGCGCGGCACATCGAGGGACGCATAATCCGCATAGAAATCGTAGAGGTATTCATAAGTGTTCGTATAGGTGCAGCCGTTATGCCACAGCCCGTCGTTCGTCATCTGGCTGTCGAGCAGCTTGTAGACGCCCGGATCGCCGTCCGTGCGGAGCATGGTGAGGTAATAGAAAAAGCCCTCGGAAATGTAGCCGTCGTCGGTGATGTTGTTGCCGCCGACCCAGAAGAAGCGGTCGGGCAGCGCCCCCGCCTTGTCCTCCGGCTTGACCTCATAACTAAAAGACCACAGCTCCAGCGTGCCGTCCGGCACAAGGTCCATGCAGTCGCCAAGCTTTTCCAGCTTGGTCACGCGCACATCAGCCGCCGCCTCAGTGACCTCGATCGGCGTGCCGTCCGCGCTGCTCTGCGCACCATCCGGAAGAATGTAATAAGTGTAGCCGTTCGGCTGCTTGAGCGCGTTGATGACGGAGAGGGCGTAGGCCTCCATGCTCTCGTAGGTCGGCGCGACCTTTTCGCTCAGGCGGAACAGCCAGCGGAAGGAGTGCATTCCGTCGGGGAATTTCTCCGAGCTCTCCCAGTCGTAGCCCATGACGAGGTAAAGCGAGCCGTCCTTTTGCTGAAGAAGGTAGATCTCCTCCGGCCACGAGGGCTCCTCCGCCGCCGTGCAGTGCCACGCCTTCGCGTTTTCGCGGCGCAGCGACGCGGCCTGCGAGCTCCCGCTCTCCCAGCCGAGCTGATCGTCGAGGAAGCGCTCGTCGAAATTTTCCTTCGTGAGCGTGTAGGCCTCCAGAGCGCCGTAGGCGCTCTCCGCGTTCGCGCCGTCGTTGCTGAGGTCAACGACCGTAAGGCTCTCGCCGTTCGCTGCGATGCGGAAGTAGGGCGCGGTGTCGGTCGTCAGAGCAAAGCTGTATACAGACGGCTGATACACGACCTCCGCCACCTCGTAGCTCTTGCCGAAGGGCTCGGGCAGCGCAGCCTGCTTGCCGGTGAAGGTGCAGGCGACTGAAAGACAGGCGACGAGCAGCACGGCGACCGCCGTATACGCCGCCGTTTTCGGCTTCTTCACCAACAGGGAGATGCGCTCCTTGAGACCCTTGCCGCTGTCGGTCATCGTCGTGGCGGTGACGAGCAGCGCGGGGCGCTTTTCACAGGTCATGCGGATGAGCGTGCGGCCGTAGGCGGCGCGCTCGCTCTCGCCGATGCGGCGGATGGTCGCCTCGTCGCAGGCCAGCTCCGCGTCGCGGCGGGACAGCTCAGCCGCCCACCACACGAGCGGGTTGTACCAATGCAGCGCAAGGCACACGCCGCGCAGCACCGCCCAAAGGTTGTCGCCGTGGCGGTAGTGCGTCTGTTCATGGGCGAGCGCATAGCGCAGCGTCTCCACCTCCGTGCGCGTGTCGGGTGTGACGTAAATGCTCGGCTTCGCAACGCCGAACAGGCACGGCGTATCCGTCTCACCGCTCTCGTAGACCGGCAGGCAGGCGTCGGTCTCCTCCACGCGCTCACGCGAGCGGCGCAGCTTCTTGCCGAAGCGCAGGTTCACGGCGAGGAACACCAGTCCCAGCGCCGCCGCGCCGGCGAGCCAGACGGTCTTCCCCACCTGCGCCCAGTCGGTCTTTTCGACCGTCGGCGCGGTCACCGTCGCGGTCGTAATGTTCTGCACCAGATCCGGCGGGACCGGCTCGTTCATGCTCTGTGCCGGAATGCCGACGGTACCGGCGTTCGCGGGCGCGTCGTTCCGCTCACCGACGATGTCCTGCTTGTAGGTCCCCTGCTGCACCGTCGGCGCGCGCTCCGGCACGGCGTTCATCACGCTCAGATCGCTCGCGCCGAAGCTCACCGGAACGAGCAGGCGCACGAGTACCAGCAGCCACAGCGCATACTGCATCCGCAGGCTGATCTTCCCGCGCAGCACATAGCGCAGCGCGATGACCACCAGAATCAAAACGCTGGATGAAACGATCCACTGTATCATTTTGTTCCCTCCTCCATCTGCCGCAGCAGCTCATAAAGCTCGTCGATCTCCTCCTTGGAGATGGACTTTTTCTGGGTCATGGCGCTGACCATCAGGCTCAGGCTTCCCTGATAGACGCGGTCTAAAAAGGTCTCCGTTTCCTGCTCCGCCGCGTCCTCACGGCGCACTGCGGGGGAAAAGGTGTTCTTCGCTCCCTCCGTGTCGCACTTCACCACGCCCTTGCCGACCATGCGCCGCAGCAGCGTCAGCGTCGTGCTGCGGCTCCAGCCGACGCTTTTCTCCAGCCGCTCGGTCAGCTCGCGTCCGGTCTGCGGCGCGCGCTCCCACAGGCATTCCATGATGTTCCATTCGGCGGGCGCCAGATCAAATTTTTCCATTTGCCGTCCTCCTTTTTTCGGATTTTGGTTACTGTTGTAAACACAATGTAGCACAATTGGCTACACTTGTCAACAGAAATTTGGAATGGATTATTTGAATGAACGCTCTGTTTTTGCGTTTTTTATATATCCTGCCGATTGTTCCCGCCCTCTTTTTGTGGTATCCTGCATCTGTTCCTATCCGTTTTTTCACCGAGCCGCGGCCGGACTTGTTCCGCGGCTCCGCATCAGCAAAGGAGAGATCATGAAGCACAAACTGAACCGCCGCGAATACGCCTATGTTGCCAGTATGCTTTTCGGTATGTTCTTTGGAGCCGGAAACCTCATTTTCCCCGTACACATGGGACAGATGGCCGGTGCGAACGCATGGCCCGCCGTAATCGGTTTTCTGGTAACGGGCGTAGGATTGCCTCTGCTCGGCGTCGCCGCGCTCGGCATCAGCCGCTCGAGCGGCCTTTTTGAGCTGGGCAGCCGCATCGGCCGCCCCTATTCGATGTTCTTCACCTGCCTGCTCTACCTGACCATCGGACCGTTTTTCGCCATTCCCCGCTGCGCGACCACCTCGTTCACCGTGGGGCTGGAGCAGGCGCTGCCGCAGGGCGGGAACGCGGCGCTCTATCTGCTGATCTTCTCCGTCCTTTTCTTTGCTCTGGCGCTGTTCTTCTCGCTCAGACCCGGCAAAATACTGGTTTGGGTCGGCAAGGTACTCAATCCCACCTTCCTGCTCTTTCTCGGCATCCTGATCGTCGTGGCGATGTGCAGCCCCAGCGCCGCCGTCCGTTCCGTCGTGCCGGAGGGCGCCTATGCCTCCCAGCCGTTTTTCACCGGCTTTCTGGAGGGCTATAACACGATGGACGCGCTGGCGAGCCTCGCCTTCGGCATCGTGGTCGTGCAGGTCATCCGCGGTCTCGGCGTGACCGAGCCGGACGCCGTGGCAGGCAGCACCGTCCGCGCGGGCATCTTCAGCTGCCTGCTGATGGCGGTCATTTATGTCGCCGTCACCATCGTCGGCGTGCAGAGCCGCGGCCTGTTCGAGACCTCCGCCAACGGCGGCATCGCCCTCGCACAGATCGCGCAGCACTACCTCGGCGGCGCGGGGCTTCTCATTCTCGCCGCGACCGTGACGCTCGCGTGCCTCAAAACCTCGGTCGGTCTCATCACGAGCTGCGCCGAGACCTTCGCCGAGCTTTTCCCCAAGGGGCCTTCCTACCGTGTATGGGCCGTCCTTTTCAGCCTCATTTCCCTGCTCTTTGCCAACTTCGGACTAAGCTCCATCATCCGCTACTCCGTCCCCGTGCTGATGTTCCTCTACCCCCTCGCCATCACGCTGATCGCGCTCTCCCTGTGCGGCCGCTTCTTCCGCTACGACCGCGCGGTCTTTGTCTGGACGACCGCGCTGACGCTCGTCGGCGCGCTCTACGACTTCTTCGCCGCGCTGCCCGCTCCGCTGCTCACCGCCTGCCGTCTGGACGGTATCCTCGCGGTGCTGCGAGAGACTCTGCCGCTGGCCAAGCTGGGCCTGTTCTGGGTGCTTCCCGCGCTGCTGGGCCTCGCCATCGGTCTTGCGGTACACTTTGTCCGCAGCGGGAAGGCGGACGCCTGAGCCTCTCCGTTTTCGGATCTTACCGATACCCTGTCAAAAAAACCGGCTTGGGACGCATTGATGCGTCCCAAGCCGGTTTTCGGTTCTTTGTCCTATCTCACTTCTGCGCCTGTGCCGCGTCAGCCGCTTCTCGCGGCGTTTCCACCGCCGCACCTTTCCGGTCCGGCAGCTGGGAGAGAATGACCGCCGTGAGCATCAGCGCACAGCCGAGGTATTCCCTGCCGCTCATGCGCTCGTGCAGAATGATGGCTCCGCAGACCACGGCAAAGAAGGACTCGAGACTCAGCAGCAGCGAAACGACCGCCGGATCGCCGTCCTTCTGCGCCAGAATTTGGAGCGTATAGCCGCCCGCGCTGGAGAGGATACCAATGTAGAGGATATAAAAGGTACATTCACCGAGCGCCGTGAAATCGACCGTCTCAAAGGCGAACGCGCAGATCGTGGAAAGGACTGCCATCACCATAAACTGCACGCAGGAGAGCGCGATGCCGTCCACCTTCTGCACATAGTGATCGACCACAAGAATATGCCCCGTGAAGGCAAACGCGCACAGGAAAACGAAGAAATCGCCGCGTCCGAAGCTCATCGCGCCCTCGCCGCCCTTGAAGCAGAGGAAGTAAAGCCCCGCGACCGCGATCAGAACGCAGAGGAACAGGCGCTTGCTCGCCTTTTTCCCAAGGAAGATGCCAACGAGCGGAACGAGTACGATATAAAGCGCCGTGATAAAGCCCGCCTTGCCCGCCGTGGTGTCGGCGATGCCGATCTGCTGCAGGTTCGTGCCGAGCGTCAGAAAGACGCCGCACACGAGGCCGCCCTCCAGCAGGTCCTTTTTCTGCTGCGGCGTGTACTTTGCCTCATGCCGCACGCGCCGCAGGATCAAAACGAGCAATCCCAGCACCAGAACAGCAGGGATCGAACGCGCCGCCGTAAAGGTGAAGCCGCCCACTTTTCCCGCGCCGAGGCTCTGTGCCACGAACGAGCTTCCCCAAATGAACGAAGTGATGAGCGGCAGGATCACTTGCTTTGTATTTCTCTTTTTCATAACACTTGCCTGCCCCTTTCAAAAATGGTATAATTCTTAACGAAATAAGAATACCGCCTATCGTAGCAAAAAGCGATGCGTTTGGCAAGCCCCCTGCAAAAATATTTTTATTAGGAGTTTTCCCATGTACCTCTTCGATCTCGACGGCACGCTCATCGACTCCAACGGCATCTGGGCGGAGGTAGACAAGACCTTCCTCGCCCGCCGCGGCCTTCCCTATACCAAGGAGTATTACGAGGGCGTGGCGCACACCATCTTCCCCCTCGCCGCGGTATTCACCAAGGAGTACTGCCATCTCTCCGAAAGCACGGACGAGATCATGGCGGAGTGGATGGAGCTTGCCAAGGACAACTATGCCCATGTTGCACTCAAGCCCCATGTGCGGGAATATCTGGAAAAGCTTCGCGCACAGGGCGAACGCATGGCGATCTTCACAAGCTGCGTCCCCGCCCATTGCAAAACGGCGCTCGCCGTCCACACTCTGGACCGATACTTCGAGCGTGTCGTTTTCGCGCAGGAGCTGGGCATGGACAAGAGCGATCCAGCCATTTTCGCCAAGGCGACGGAGCTGCTCGGCGTCACGCCGCAGGAGTGCATTTTCTTCGACGACTCGGTCAAGTCCTGCCGCAGCGCCAAGACGAGCGGCATGACGGTCATCGGCGTGTACGACCCGTTTTTCGAGGGTACGAAGGGCGAAATGCCGCTTGTCTGCGACCGTTTTATCCATGATTTTGGTGAAATGCTGTAAAGTCTATCCGCATTCTAAGCGTTGAAAAGAGCGAAGCGCAGGGATCTCCTGCGCTTCGCCTTTTCTTATTTTTTGGTCATGTGGACGCCTGCGGTCTTGAGCATCAGCTTCTTCGTGCCGACCTGCTCGAACGCGACCTCGATGAGGGCGTCACCGCCCATCGGCGTGACGGAGACCACCATACCGTCGCCAAAGGTCTTGTGGCTGACCTGATCGCCCGCCAAAAGCTGTAAAGTCATTTCGCTTGCATGTTTCTTTGGTACGGCGTTTTTCGCCGTTCTCGATCGCGCAGCGCTGCCATAGTTCCCCGTACGGGAGGCAGCATAGCCGCTCGTCCCGCCGCCATAGCTGCTCCGACCGCCGTAACCCTGTGCGCCGCCGTAGCCCCCGCGGTCTGCATGACCGCCGAAGCCGGAGCTTCTGCCGAAGCTGCCGTAGCCGTCGCCGAAGTCCTCGTCATAGCCGCGCCTCGGCTCTGCCGAGGGCTTCGAAAGCCAGTCGGCATTCTTCTCCGGAATTTCGCTCAAAAAGCGCGAGGGCGCGTTCGGCGTCGTGCGGCCGAAGAGCATGCGCTGCCGCGCGTTCGTGAGCGTCAGTTTCTCCTTGGCGCGCGTCATGGCGACATAGCACAGACGGCGCTCCTCCTCCAGCTCCTCCTCGTCGCCGAGGGCGCGATTTCCCGGGAAAATCCCCTCCTCCATGCCGACAACATAGACGCAGGGGAATTCCAGCCCCTTTGCGCTGTGCATCGTCATAAGGGTCACGCAGTTGTCGCTCGAGGCGCTGTCAAGGTCGGTGTAGAGCGCGATCTCGTTGAGAAAGCCCGCGAGCGTCGCGTCCTCCGGCTCGTTGTCGAGAAAGGCAAGAATGTTCGATTTCAACTCCTGCACATTCTCCAGCCGCCCGCGGCTGTCCATGTCGCCCTTGTCCTCCAGCGCGCGGGTGTAGCCCGTCTGCTCGCACACAAGGTCGTAAAAATCCGCCAGCTCGGTATTCTCCGCCGCCGCGCGCAGCGCGTCGATCATGGCGGCAAATTTCTCCAGCCGCGCCGCCGCCGTTTTGAGCGCCGCGTACTCCCCCGCCGCGCGGAGGACCGTCATCATCGGTACATTCTGTTCCAACGCAAGCGCCTGTACACGCTCGACGCTCGCGGCGCCGATGCCGCGCGCGGGAGCATTGATGATGCGCCGCAGCCGCAGATCGTCGGAGGGGTTGTTGATCAGGGCGAGATAAGCCAGCATATCCTTGACCTCGGCGCGCTCGAAGAACTTCATTCCGCCGATGACCTGATACGGAATGCCGTTGCGCTTGAGCGCGTATTCCAGCGCGTTCGACTGCGCGTTCATGCGGTAGAGAACGGCGTTGTCGCGCCAGTTCCTGCCGCGGGTGAAGCCGCTCATCATGCCGGAAACGACGAAATTCGCCTCGTCCTGCTCGTTGAACACCGTCTTGATGGTGACCTTTTCGCCGCTGCCCGCGTCCGTCCAGAGCGTCTTGCCCTTGCGCCCTACATTATTCTTGATGACGGCGTTCGCCGCGTCGAGAATGTTCTGCGTCGAACGATAGTTCTGCTCGAGACGGATGGTGCGCGTCCCCTTGTACTCCTTTTCAAAATTCAGAATGTTGGAGATGTCCGCGCCGCGGAAGCGGTAAATGCTCTGGTCGTCGTCGCCGACCACGCAGATGTTGCGGTGTCCGCCTGCGAGCAGGCGCACCAGCTCGTACTGCATCCGGTTCGTATCCTGATACTCGTCGATGAGAATGTAGCGGAACCTCTGCTGATAGTGTTCCCGCACCTCTGGCTCGTTTTGCAGCAGGCGGACCGTGTGGAGAATGAGGTCATCGAAATCCAGCGCGTTCGCCTCGCAGAGGATGCGGTCATAGCGCGTATAGATCTTTGCGATGCGCTCGCGCTTCCAGTCGCCGCTGCCCGCCCATTTCTTTGAGAAGTCCTGCGGCGAGAGCATTTCGTCCTTCGCGCCCGAAATGGCCGCGAGGACCTCGCGCGGCGAAAAGGTCTTTTCGTCCAGCTCCATCTCCTTGAGAATATCCTTGACAACGCGCTTGCAGTCGTCGGTATCGTAGATGGTAAAGTCGCGGGAAAAGCCGAGCCAGTCAATGTCGCGGCGCAGGATCCGCACGCAGGCGGAGTGGAATGTCAGCGCCCAGATGTCGCCCGCGCCCGCGATGCCAAACGCTTCCAAGCGCTCGCGCAGCTCCTTCGCCGCCTTGTTCGTGAAGGTCACCGCCAGCACCCGCCACGGCGCAGGCGGTTCCACGGCGCAGAGACGGCGCATCCGGCGGCGTTCCTCGCCGGTGGGCTGAGAGGGATAGTTTTCCAGAAAGGTGAGATCCTCCTCCGTCGCACCGGCGGGGACCTCCCCGCAGTCGCTGCCGCGGCCGTAGGTCAAAAGGTTCGCCACACGGTTGATAAGCACAGTCGTCTTGCCGCTGCCCGCGCCCGCGAGCAGCAGCAGCGGTCCCTCGGTCGTCAGCACACCGCGGCGCTGCTCCGGATTGAGTTTTGCAAAATCCCGCGCGATGCACGCGCGGCGCGCGGCACAGTAGCGGGCGGAAAAATCGTTCATGGTATTCCCCTGTTCTTACAGAATTCTTCCTGATTTTACCGCATCTTCCCTCTCCGGTCAACCGCTTTTCCGCTGATTTCCTCAAAATAATAGAAATTTTGTTCGATTTTCTATTGACAAGCACATTTGTTCGATTTATAATGGCAATCGAACAAGAGTTCTAATGCAACAGGAGGGCTTTTCCATGGCGACTTCCACTATGATCTTCGTGCTGCTCGGCACCGCCGCGGTCACCGCGAACCTGATGAAGCTCATCACCTATCTCGACCAGCCGCGCACCCGCTCGCGCCGCGTCCGCGCACATTGAACGGCCATGGAGCTTCTGGATAAGCTCACCATACTGGCAGACGCCGCAAAGTACGACGCAGCCTGCACCTCAAGCGGTGCAAAGCGCGGTTTTGAAGCGGGCAAGATCGGCTGCACCTCCTCCGGCACGATGGGCTGCTGTCACAGCTTCTCCGCCGACGGACGGTGCATCACGCTTTTAAAGGTCCTGATGACGAACCACTGCGTCTACGACTGCAAATACTGCGTCAACCGCCGCTCAAACGAGACCCGCCGCGCCATGTTCACGCCGGAAGAACTGGCCGACCTAACGATCCAATTCTATCGGCGCAACTATATCGAGGGGCTGTTTCTCTCCTCCGGCGTGCTGCGCTCGCCGGACTACACCACGGAGCTGATGATTCGTGCGCTGACCATTCTGCGCGAGCAGTACCGCTTCAACGGCTATATCCACGCCAAGGCCATTCCCGGCACCTCGCCGGAGCTGGTCGAGCGGCTCGGTATGCTTGCCGACCGCCTGAGCGTTAACATTGAGCTGCCGAGCGAGGCATCGCTCCGCGCGCTCGCGCCGAATAAAACGAAGGACGCGGTGTTGCGCCCCATGCGTTTTATCTCCGAGCGCGGGCTGGAAAACCGGCGCGAGCTGGTCAAATACCGCCATGCGCCGCGCTTTGCTCCGGCTGGACAAGCCACGCAGATGATCGTCGGCGCGACCCGCGAAAGCGACCGCCATATCCTCACGCTCACGCAGTCGCTCTACGATACCTACCATCTCAAGCGTGTTTTCTACTCCGCCTATGTGCCGGTGGTGGAAAATACGCTCCTGCCGTCTCTGGACACCAAGCCGCCGCTGCTGCGCGAGCATCGGCTCTATCAGGCCGATTGGCTGCTGCGGTTCTACGGCTTCCGTGCCGACGAACTGCTTGACGAGTGTCAGCCGGATTTCGATCCGCTGCTTGACCCCAAGTGCTGTTGGGCGCTGCGGCATCCTGATTTCTTTCCGGTCGAGGTCAACCGCGCCGACTACGAGGCGCTGCTGCGCGTCCCCGGCATCGGCGTGGTCAGCGCGAAGCGCATTTTGGTCGCGCGCCGCGCCGGGGTGCTGCGTGCGGAGGATCTCAAAAAACTCGGCGTCGTGATGAAGCGGGCGCAATATTTTCTCACCTGTTCCGGACGCAGCGCAGCGCCGCTGCGCCTGTCGCTCGAGGGCGTCCGCCGCAATCTGACAGCGGTCGAGCGCACCTTGCTTCCCGCCGGTCCGCTCGACCAGCTCTCGCTTTTTGAGGCGGGCTGACCGCACATTTTCCGCTGCTGACAAAGGAGCCGCGTATGGCATGGCGTGAGGTCATTTATGAATATGACGGCAGCTTCGATGGGCTGATGTGCTGCATCTATGAAAGCTACACACAAAAAGAACTCCCCGCCGCGATCATCCGCAGCGGAGAGCTGGAGCCGTGCCTGTATGATGTCCATGCCATTTCAACGGACGACGCGCACGCGCAGCGCGTCTACCGCGGTTTTTTGCGTTATTCGCAGGAGGTCGGTCCCTTCCTGCGCCGAGCCTTTCTGACCTGCCTGCCGGACAAGGAGCTTGCCATCTATCGCTTTGCCGCAAAGCTTTACCGCGTCGGAGAGCCGCTGCTGCGGCAGCTTTCCGATGACGCTTATCTGCCGCTGCTGCGCGCGGTGCGGCAGATGTACGGCGAGGTGGAGCTTTATCGCGGCTTTGTCCGTTTTTCCGACATCGGCGGCGTCCTTGCCGCCGAGATCGAACCGAAAAACCGCGTTCTGCCGCTGCTGCGCGGTCACTTCTGTCAACGCTGCTGCAACGAGGCGTTTTTCCTGTACGACCGCACGCACCGCGAGGCTCTGCTTTATTCCAATGAGCGCTCAGAGATTGTGCCGCTCGACCACTTCACCATGGCGCCGCCCGACAAAGTCGAGGCCTCCTACCGTCGCCTCTGGCGCCGCTTTTACGACACCATCGCCATCCGCGAACGGGAAAATCCCCGCCTTCGCATGACGCATATGCCTAAGCGCTATTGGTCGATGATGACGGAATTTCAGGAAGACGAGCTCACTCCGCCGTCTTCATTGCCGAGCGCAGACGCTGGAGCGCCTTGCGCTCCAAGCGCGACACCTGCACCTGCGATACCCGCAGAACACGCGCCGTCTGCTCCTGCGTCAACCCCTTGAAAAAGCGCAGCAGGATCACCATGCGTTCCTTTTCCGGCAGCGTGTCGATCGCTGCGCGCAGTGCGATGCGCTCGATCATTCCCTCTTCGGGATATTCCGTCCCAAGCACCGTCTCCAGCGTCAGACCGTCGCCGGTCTCCTGCTGCAGCGATTCCGGAGCGGTGCAGGCAAGGTCTGCATCGGCGATCTCCTCCACGCGCAGGCCCGTCGCCTCAGCAAGCTCCGAGAGGATCGGCTCGCGCCCTAACTGGCCGCGCAGTTTTTCGCGCGCGCTGTAAATGCTCTGCGCGCGCTCGCGCAGCGTTCGCCCGACCTTCACCGCGCCGTCGTCTCGGAGAAAGCGCCGTATTTCTCCTGCGATCTTCGGCACAGCATAGGTGGAAAACTGCGTTCCGTATGCAAGGTCAAATCCCTTTACAGCTTTGAGAAATCCGATGCAGCCAAGCTGATAGAGATCGTCCATCTCCACACCGCGGCCATTGTAGCGGCGCACGACGCTCCAGATCAGACCGTTGTTTTCCCGCAGAACACGCTCGCCCGCCTCTTCATCTCCCTGCTGTGCCGCCTCCAACAGCGCAAAGGTCTCCGACGCACTCATGCGCGGCCTACGCGCTGAGCGATGCGGCGGCGCATGGTCACGACCGTTCCCTTGCCAATGCGGGAGCGTACCTTAAGCGTATCCATGAAGCTTTCCATGATGGTGAAGCCCATGCCGCTGCGCTCCTCGCCGCCCGTGGTGAACAGCGGCGCACGCGCCTGCTCGATGTCGGCAATACCGCGTCCCCAGTCGTGTACCGTGACCTCCAGCACGCTGTCCTCCAGGATGCGCGCGCGTAGGGCGATCCGTCCGATGCTGTCCGGATAGGCGTGGACAATGGCGTTCGTCACCGCCTCGCTCACCGCGGTCTTGATGTCGCCCAGTTCGTCAAGCGTTGGGTCGAGCTGCGCGGCAAAAGCCGCGACCGCGCTGCGGGCAAAGCCCTCGTTGATGCTCCTGCTCGGAAATTCCAATCTTATGTAGTTGCTGCTCTTCATCGTCACCCTCCTTATTTGACCGTGACCAACCGCGGAACACCCGCGGCATCGAACACTTTTTTTGCCTGCGCTCCGACGCCCGTGACCACAAGGCTGCCGCCGAGCGATGTCATGCGCCGATGGGCGCGCAGGACAACGGCAATGCCGGACGAATCCATGAAGGACACGCCGGAAAAGTCCAGCGTCAGCGCCGACGGCAGCGCGGCGTCGAGCGAATACTCGATCTGCCGCATTGCGTCGTGCGCTCCGTGATGGTCCAGCTCTCCCTTGATCGCCAAAGTCATTTCCCGTCCGTTCGTTCTGGTAAGGACCTCCATGCTCTGCCCTCCTGTTTTTCGTGGAGTTTTTGCAGGCTTCAGTATAGCCTGTCCTCTGCGTACTTTTTGTCGAAAAACCGTATCCATTCCATTTCTTTTTTTACCGGTTGTCATTTTTTTGCTTGCATTCCGCCGATTTTCTGCGGTATGATGAAGCCATACCGGCACGGACCATGCTTCGTCCCCGCCGGAACGCGCATGCTCCTTGTCCGTCTCCGGACTTAACATTTTACAGGAGGCTTTTTCTATGCGAAGAAAGGATCGCGAAATCACCGAACTGCAAGAAATTCTTTCCATTATCAATAGCTGTAAGGTTATTCGCCTTGCCATGCTGGACGAGAGCGGCCTGCCCTACATTGTTCCTCTCAACTTTGGCTATTGCCTGGAAAACGGCGCTTTTACCTTCTATTGTCACAGCGCACCGCAGGGGCGCAAGCTCGACTTGCTGCGCCGCGACGGTCGTGTTGCTTTTGAAATGGACTGCCGCGGCGAGCTGCAAACGGCCGACCATGCCTGCGGCTTCGGCTACTACTATGCCTCAGTCATCGGCAGCGGCACAGCGGAGCTTATCGAGGGTGAGGAAAAACTCGCGGCCCTTTCCGCCCTCATGCGCCACATGGCAGGACGAGAGGACACCTTCACCGAGGAGCAGGCACGCGGAGTCGCTGTGCTTGCCGTGCGTGTCCACTCGCTCAGCGCAAAATCAAAAAGGCATTAAGAAAGAGCAGGGTGATGCCCTGCTCTTTCTCCGTATTCCCTTCATTCCGGCCAAGGGACTGTTCCGCGCCGTGAAGCGGTCTATTTCCCGCTCTGCGCCAGAACCTCCCAATAATCTTTATAGTTTTCCTGCAGCAGCTCCGGCGTGTTGAGGCCGTAGGGACATTTTGCCATACACCGTCCGCAGCGCTTGCACTGCTCGATGCGGTGCATCTTCACCTGCCACTCCTCGGTGAGCCACGCCTTTGCCGGCGCGCGGCGGAGCATCAGCGACATACGCGCGCACTGGTTGATCTCTATGCCTGCCGGACACGGCATACAATAGCCGCAGCCGCGGCAGAACTCGCCGGAAAGCTCCCTGCGGTCGCGTTCGATCGTCGCGCGGCGCTCCTCTGTCAGCTCCACGCCCTCGCGGATACATTGCAGGAACTGCTCCAACTCGCTCTCGCGCTGCACGCCCCAGATGGGGATCACGCCTTCCTGCTCCGCCATCCACGCCGCAGCCGTCAGGCCGTCGCGGATCAGTCCGCCTGCCATGCCCTTCATGGCGATAAAGCCCATGCCGCTCCTGCGGCATTTTTCCACCAGTTCCTGCTCCGGCGCGCCGGAGAGGTAGCTGAACGGGAATTGCAGCGAGGCGTACAGGCCGGAGTCGATCGCCTCACGCGCCACAGCAAGACGGTGGTTCGTGATGGAAATGTGGCGGATCTTCCCCTGCTTCTTCGCCTCGAGCGCCGCGTCGTACAATCCGTCCTCCCCGCCCGGCTTCGGGCAGAAGGCCGGATTGTGGAACTGGTAAATGTCGATGCAGTCGGTCTTTAGGGTACGCAGGCTGGTCTCAAGGTCACGCCAAAAGCCCTCGGCGGTCTGCGCGCCGGTCTTGGTCGCCAGTACAATGCGGTCCCGCATACCGGAAAAGGCGGCGCCGACCTTCTGCTCGCTGTCGGAATAGGCGCGGGCGGTGTCAAAGAAGCTGATGCCACCGTCGTATGCCTTATGAAGCAGCTTTACCGCCTCCGCTTCGCTGACGCGCTGGATGGGCAGGCAGCCAAAGCCGTTCTTTTCGATCATAAGACCGGTGGAGCCGAATTCGATCTTCTGCATAGTCTTCTACTCACTTCTTCATTGCGGCGGCGGAGGCGTCCAGCTTCTCGATGAGGGCGCGCAGCTTGGCGGCATCCTCCTTTGCACCGTTGACGACCGCCTCGGGCGCCTTGGCCAGAAAGCCCTGATTGTTGAGCTTGTTCTCGATGCCGGCGAGCTGCTTTTCTGCATTCGCCTTTTCCTTGGCAATGCGCGCCAGCTCCTTCTCGAAGTCCACCAGTTCGGCGAGCGGCATCAGCACGCGCGCGGCGTGGGTGACGACCTCGACCGCGCCCTCAGGCGTGGGGATATTCGCATCGGCAAGCGTCACATCGCTCGCGGAGGCAAGGCGTTTGAAGAACGGAATGCCGCGCGCGAAGGTATCGGCGTGTACCGTTGCGATGGTGTAATGGACCTTTTTCGACGGCACAACATTCATCTCATTGCGGCGCGCGCGGATCGCGGTGATGGCGTCGATGATGAGTCCCATCGCCTCTTCCTCCTGCGGGAAGCAGAGGTCGGCGCGGTACTCCGGCCACTTCTGCAGCATGAGGAACTCGCTCTTATCCTCCGCCGTGTGCGGCAGAGCCTGATAGATCTCCTCCGTGATGAACGGCATGAACGGGTGGAGCAGCTTGAGCGTCTCGATGAGTACATAGCACAGCACATTCTGCGCGTTGACCTTCGAGCGCTCGTCCTCGCCGGTCAATCTCGCCTTGCACAGCTCGATGAACCAGTCGCAGTAGGTGTCCCAGATGAAGTCGTAGACCTTGGCGCTGGCGACGCCAAGTTCATAGGCGTCCATATTGTCGGTGACCTCGCGGATAAGTGTATTGAGTTTGCTCAGAACCCATTTATCCTCCAGCTCGAGCGTCTCGGGCAGCTCGACATGATCGATGGTGAGGTTCATCATCACGAAGCGGCTGGCGTTCCAGATCTTGTTGGCGAAGTTACGCATAGCCTCGCACTTTTCGACATAGAAACGCATATCGTTGCCGGGGCTGTTGCCGGTGATAAGGTTGAAGCGCAGCGCATCCGCGCCGTACTTCTCTGCCATTTCCAACGGATCAATGCCGTTGCCGAGGGACTTGGACATCTTGCGGCCCTTATCGTCGCGGACAAGGCCGTGGATAAAGACGGTCCGGAACGGCTCCTTCTTCATCTGCTCCATGCCGGAGAAGATCATGCGCGCGACCCAGAAGAAGATGATGTCATAGCCGGTGACAAGGACGCTCGTGGGATACCAGTACTTGAGGTCGGCCGCGTCGGTGTCGGGCCAGCCGAGTGTGGAGAACGGCCAAAGCGCGGAGGAGAACCATGTGTCGAGCACATCCTCCTCGCGCGTGAGGTGCGTGCTGCCGCACTTCTCGCACGCTGTCGGATCGTCACGCTTGACATTGATGTGGCCGCAGTCGTCGCAGTACCACGCGGGGATCTGGTGGCCCCACCAGAGCTGACGGGAGATGCACCAGTCGTGGACATTCTCCATCCAGTTGACATAAGTCTTGGTGAAGCGCTCGGGTACGAACTTGATCGTGCCGTCCTGCACGACGCGTATCGCCTCCTTGGCAAGCGGCTCCATCTTCACGAACCACTGCGCGGAGATGAGCGGCTCGACGTCGTTGTGGCAGCGGTAGCAGGTGCCGACATTGTGGGAGTAAGGCTCCGTCTTGACGAGGTAGCCCTGCTCCTTGAGATCCTTGACGATGGCCTTGCGGCACTCATAACGGTCCATGCCGTTGTACTTGCCGCCGTTTTCGTTGATGGTACCGTTGTCGGCGATGACGCGGATGACCTCCAGATTGTGGCGCAGACCGACCTCAAAGTCGTTGGGGTCGTGCGCGGGGGTCATTTTGACCGCGCCCGTACCGAAGCCGATCTCGCAGTACTCGTCGCCGACAATGGGAATTTCACGGTTCATGATCGGCAGAATGCACTTCTTGCCGATGAGGTGCTTGAACTTCTCGTCCTCAGGGTTGACCGCCACGCCGGTATCGCCCATCATCGTCTCGGGACGGGTGGTGGCGACAACGATGTCGCCGCTGCCGTCAGCGAGCGGATAGCGGATATACCAGAGGTGTCCCGGCTTATCGACATACTCGACCTCCGCGTCGGAGAGCGCCGTCAGGCAATGCGGACACCAATTGATGATGCGGCTGCCCTTGTAGATAAGGCCCTTGTCGTACAGCTCGCAGAAGGTCTCGCGGACCGCCTTGGAGCAGCCCTCGTCCATCGTGAAGCGGGAGCGGGACCAGTCGCAGCTCGAACCCATCTTCTTCTGCTGCTCGACGATGCGATTGCCGTACTTTTCCTTCCATTCCCACACGCGCTGGAGGAACTTCTCACGGCCGAGATCGTAACGGGTCAGCCCCTCCTTGGTACGCAGCTCCTCCTCGACCTTGATCTGGGTCGCAATACCCGCGTGGTCGGTGCCGGGGAGCCACAGCGCCTCGTAGCCCTGCATGCGCTTGAAGCGGGTGAGAATATCCTGCAGCGTCGCGTCCATTGCGTGGCCCATGTGCAGCTGACCGGTAACATTCGGCGGCGGCATGACAATGGAGAACGGCTTCTTGTCCGGATCGGGCGCCGCCTTGAAGCAGTCGTTGTCCATCCACATCTGATAGATGCGGCCCTCGACCTGCTGCGGCTCGTACACTTTCGGTAGTTCTTTCATCGGTTTTCTCCTGTCTTTATGGTATATTTCAAACGATCAATGCTTAAAAAGCTGATATTTGGCCTTCATGAGCTGCTTCTGGCGGCGCTCGGAGATCTCAAAGCGCTCCACGGTCCCGTCGCCCTTGAGCCAGCGGTCCATATAGCTGCGGAACTCGTCGACCGTCCCCTCCTTGAGCGCGTCCTTGGGAAGCGCCAGATACTGCTTGGCGCGCCCGCCCCCGCGGGTGAGGTCGAAGATGCGATCGCTCTCGGTCACGCGGGCGAGGTTCTGGAAATCCCACTCGCCGACCTTCCCGTTCGCGTCGAATATCTCGACCGCGTGGCTGCCCTCGGTGATCTCAACGCGCAGCAGCTTTTGAAGGTCCGCGTAGGTCTGGTCCTGACGCCCGCGGTAGAGCAGCTTGAGGTACGCCTTGGGGTTGCCGCTGGAATAATCCAGATAGCCCTGCTGGAACAGGATCACTCCGACGACCAACGCCATCACCTGCAGCGCCTGTGTCATATCCTTGTGCCGGACCACGGCGATCACCGTACACAGCAGGATCGTCGCCGCGCACAGCACGGCGGCTGCCGTCCAGTTGCGCCTGCGGTTTGCGACATGGCGCAGCAATATCTCCTGCTCGGCGGCAAGGTCGAAATCGCTTGCCTTGGCTTCAAATACGAATTTCATGCATTTCTCTCCTGTTATTTATTGTTATCGTTTCGGTTTTGCTTCAGATGTATTCCACCGCTTTTCCGGTTCTGGCCTCGATGAAGGCGCGGAAGTCCGCGCTGTCGCCGACCACAAAGCGGTCCTCCGGCAGAATGTAGGCATGGAGCCTGTCCACAAAGAGGAAATAGCGGTCTCGATGGTGATACAGCCGCTCAAACGCGCCATATGGCACCATCGCCGCAGCCTTGCTGCTGCTCTGCGTCAATCCCTCGTCGCTGAGCTTGATGGTCAGATTCTCGACCTGAAGCGCCTGCTTTCTCGCGCCCCATGCGTTCAGGCGGTTACGGAAAAAAGCAAGCACCAGACACAGCCCGCCGAAAAGCAGCAGCGTCGCGGTAAGATCGGATATTTCACGGTCTGACCACAGCATCAAAATACCGGAGAGGAAAGCAAACAGTCCGACCGCAAAGGCAAATATGGCAATGATACGGCTGCTCCACTTGCGCGTCGTCTTATCCGCGAGTTTACTCAATGCGCGGAAATCCTCCTTGCGGTAGCTGTGGTCAAAGCGCAGCACAAAGTAGTCCATAAAGTCTCCCTTTCAAAGAAAAACGCCCTGAGCATTTCTGCTCAGGGCGAACCAAACGATCCGTGTTACCACCTGAATTCCTGCCGCAGGGCAGGCGCTCGCAACTCTGTAACGGGAGTTCCCGTCCGGCTTACTCTCCTTCAGCGCGGCTGCTCCGCGGCGACTTCGCAGACTTCTTCGGTAGGGCTTGCACCGTCCGCCCTCTCTCTGCACCGTTCCGTTCTGCTACTGCTCCGCTTCTCGGCATTTTACCGAGAGTGATTTTACCACGCTCCACGCGGTTTGTCAACGCTACGAAAGGCGCAATATCTCCTTTTTCAGGCGCGAAATGATGCGTTTTTCCAGCCGTGAGATATAACTTTGCGAAATGCCGAGGAAATCGGCGACCTCCTTCTGCGTCCGCTCCTCCCTGCCGTCCAGCCCGAAGCGCAGCGTGATGATCTCCCGCTCGCGTTCGGAAAGACGGCTGATGGCGGTGCGGAGCAGCTGACGGTCCACATCGTCCTCCAACGGGCGAAGCACTGTGTCGCCGTCCGTGCCGAGAATGTCGGAGAGCAGCAGCTCATTTCCGTCCCAGTCCGTGTTGAGCGGCTCGTCGAAGCTGACCTCCGCCCTCTGGTTGGCATTTTTACGCAGGTACATGAGGATCTCGTTCTCAATGCAGCGCGAGGCATAGGTCGCCAGCTTGATGTTTTTATCGCTGCGATAGGTGTTGATGGCCTTGATGAGCCCGATGGCGCCGATGGAGATGAGGTCCTCGATGTTGATGCCGGTGTTGTCGAAGCGGCGGGCGATATACGCCACCAGCCGCAGATTGTGTTCGATGAGGATCTGCCGCACCTCGAAATCGCCCTCGTCGAGCCGCGCGATCATCTGTGCCTCGACCTCGCGCGAGAGCGGCGGCGGGAGCGAATCGCTTCCGCCTATGTAAAAAATTCCTGCGCGCGGCAGCAGCCCGCGCCGCGCGAGCCATGTGCGAAGCCTATCCCACAGCCGTCGAAACCCGTTCATGTGCCTTCTCTCCCTCCTTCCGTGCGCCAGACGCCCTGAAAGCCGCCGTCGCCGTAAATGTCGGGCGATACGGCCACCAGGCGCCGCCCCAGCTCTTTGCCGTTCACGCACAGGCTGTCACAGTAGAACGCACGGAGCGTCCCGACGCCGCCCGCCGTCGTGCAATCCATCATTATGTAAGCCTTCTCATTCTCCGGCAAGATCGGACGCAGCGCGCTCTTTCCGATGACCGGAACGCTCCGTCCCGTCGCGGGATCGGCAAGGAGGTTTCCGCTGTCGCGCAGCAGCCGCAGCGTCACGCTCCTGCCGCCGCGGCGGAGGCATACCGAGACCATGTCTCCTCCGTCGCGGCGCGCCGCGCCGCGGAACACGGTGGAGAGCAGCAGGTAGGTGATCCCCGCCGCGCCGAAGAAAACGCCGAAGGGAAGCTGTGCATAGACCAGACCTCGCGCAATGCGCTCCGGCGATCCGCAGCACCGGCCGAGCAGCAGCACCATGCCGCCGAGAGCACAGGCGAGCAGCGCGAAGAGCAGCGTAAGCTTCAGCGCGCGTCCCGTGCCGCAAAACGCCAGCGCCGCCATCGCCGCAAAAGCGGCGGCAAGCAGAAGCGCCGAGCGCGGCAGCGCAAGCTGCACAGCCCCGTAGAGCGCGCCGAACGCCGACGCGCCGGCAAGCCGCACGCGCGGGACGGTACGCCCCGCGAGCCGCGCTGCGGAAAGCAGCAGGAGATAATCCGCCGCGCCGTTCACCAACGCCGCAAGGTCCCAGTAGACGACCATACCGCATCCCCCCCTTTCGTGCCGTCAGCATACCACAGCGGCGGCGCGGAAAAAGGACGAAACAGGGCCGTCCGCACATTTTATACGGACAGCCCTGCTGCAGTTTTTCGTATGCGTTTGTCTTACAGGAACGGAATGATCATGCTTGCCAGCAGCGAAACGATCATCACGACCACCAAAATGAGCGCCATCGCGCGCGTTTTCTTATTCATCGGTCTGCTCCTCCCGTTCGAGAATTTTTCGGATGCCCTTTTCCGCTCTGGCGCGCGGCAGCATCACCTCATGGCCGCAGCCGGTGCATTTGAGCTTCACATCCATGCCCATGCGCGTGATCTCAAAAACTCTTTCCCCGCAGGGGTGCGGCTTTTTCATTTCGACCTTGTCATGGAGCCTAATGTCCATCGGCATGCTTGATCGCCTCCCAGTATTTCGCCGCAGCCTGCTCGACCTTGTTATCCCCATAGTGATAGTAAACGGCGCTCTTAATGGGGTCCGGCAGGTATTGCTGCGCGACCCAATGGTTCGGATAGCTGTGCGGATATTTGTAGCCTTGCTCGCGTTCCAATCCCGTGGAGTCCGCGTGGACGTTCTGCAGCTCGCGCGGAATGTCGCCGGTCCTGCCGCGCCGAACGTCGCTCCACGCCGCACCGATGGCTTCGACCACGCTGTTGGACTTCGGCGCGGTGGCGAGCAGGATCGCCGCCTGCGCCAGCGGGAGCTGCGCTTCGGGAAGGCCGAGCTGCAGCGCGGTATCGACGCAGGCCTTCACAATGGCGACCGCCTGCGGGTACGCCATGCCGATGTCCTCGCTCGCCGAGCAGAGGAGCCGACGGCAGGGCGTCACAAGATCGCCCGCTTCCAGAAATCTTGCAAGGTAATGCAGCGCCGCATCCGGATCGCTGCCGCGCAGCGACTTCATCAGCGCCGACGCCATGTCGTACATCGCGTCGCCGCCCTTATCGTAGCGCATTGCGCTGCGCTGCGCTACCTGTAAGGCGTCCTCGCTTGTCAGTATAAGCGTACCGCCCTTTGTCTCCGCCGCCTCAAAGAGCAGCTCGCAGGCGTTGATGGCCTTGCGGACATCGCCGCCGCATTGCGTTGCGATCTGCATCGGCACGCCCTCCTCCCACGAAAGTGAGAGCGGACTGCGCTCCTTCAGGATGCCGAGCGCCCGTTCAACGGCGGGCAGCAGCTCGCGCGGCTCGACCTGCTTGAACTCAAACACCGTGGAGCGCGAAAGGAGCGCGTTGTACACATAGAAAAACGGGTTCTCCGTCGTAGACGCGATGAGGGTAATGGAGCCGTTCTCCATGAACTCCAGCAGGCTCTGCTGCTGCTTTTTGTTGAAATACTGAATTTCGTCGAGGTAGAGCAGAATGCCCCCGGGCGCCATGAGCGTGCCGACGCTTGCGATGATGTCCTTCACATCCTGCAGGCTCGCAGTCGTCGCGTTGAGCCGGTAGAGGGTCTTATTCGTTTTGTTTGCGATGATGTTGGCGATGGTCGTCTTGCCCGTGCCGGAGGGGCCGTAGAAGATCATATTCGCGCTCGTACCAGCGTCGATCAGACGGCGCAGCACGCCGTTCGGCCCGATCAGGTGGCGCTGGCCGACGACCTCGTCCAGGCTCTGCGGACGAATTTCGTCTGCAAGCGGTCTGGTATTCATATTCTCTTCCCTCCTCAGCTGCTGCGGCTGCACTTTTCCGCGTCAATGGCCAGCACGACCATCAGCGCGCGCAGCGCGTCGGCGGGATCCGCCACATCGATCACATAGGTATCCGTCCAGCGGAACAGCTCCTTGCTGATCGTCGCCACCGTTCCGCGCGAGGCGCTGGTGATGGTGTAGTCCCACTCCATGAACTGCCCCTCGACCTGCCAATCGCAGCCCTCCACCGTGAAATGCGGGATAAAAAAGGTAAATTCCTTTCGGATCGTGCCGACACAGCGGTCATATTCATACAGGTCAAATTTTGGCAGGAAGGTCAGCACGCGCTGCTGCACCGTGCCGATATGCTCGCCCGCGGCGTTTAGGACATGCAGGCAATGCCCCCACGCAAGCTTGCCCTCGACCGTAAAGACGGTCGCGCCGTTATCGTCATAAATATCGTAGCTGTCGAACCACGAGAAAAAGCGCTGCTTGAACAGTAGGCGCACACGCCCCACCCCCTGTAAAAATCTATCGCTATCATACCATAGATTTCTCGGTTTGCCCACACTTTTTCTGTCGATTTTTTGGGAAAAGTGTGGTATGCTTTTGGCAAGAATGTTTTAGGAGGTCGCACCATGAAGTCCAAAGCCGCTGTCCGCCGCATTGTCGAGAACCTGAAGGCACTCTATCCCGACGCCGTTTGCTCGCTGCAATACAGGAGAGATTATGAGCTGCTCTTCGCCGTGCGGCTCTCCGCCCAATGCACCGACGCGCGCGTGAACATGGTCACGCCCTCGCTGTACGCAAAGTTCCCGACCCTCGAGGCCTTTGCCAACGCCAGCTACGAGGAGGTCGGCGAGGCCATCCGGTCCTGCGGCTTTTACAACACGAAATCAAGGGATCTTGTCGAGTGCGCGAAAATCCTCCTTGAAAAATACGGTGGCAGAGTCCCCGGCACGATGGAGGAACTGACGAGTCTCCCCGGCATCGGCCGCAAGACCGCGAACCTTATCCTCGGCGACATCTACCACCAGCCCGCCTATGTCTGCGACACGCATTGCATCCGCATCACGGGCCGCCTCGGTCTCACTGACGGCAGCAAGGACCCGTTGAGCGTGGAAAAGCAGCTGCGCGCCGTCCTGCCGCCGGAGGAGTCGAGCGACTTCTGCCACCGCATGGTACTCTTCGGCCGCGACCGCTGTACCGCCCGCAAGGCGAACTGCGACGGCTGCCCGCTGCGCGCCGACTGCGACTTCGGGAAGGCGCAGAAAAAAGGGAAAAAATGAGAAAAGCAGCGCCATACGGAATAACGTATGGCGCTGCTTTTTTACAATTTTCTGCTCTTACATAAACTAAATACCCCACCGCCAAGTGCCATGAGCAAAAGCAGCAGCCACCAGAAGCGTCCCAGACCGCCGGATCGAAGCAACGGAAAGCAAGCCCCTGCCGCGCCCCAGAGCAGCGCAAGCGTCAGCAGCAAGATCCCCTCGCCCCGCCGCGCCGCCTTTTCACTGCGCGCCGCTCCGCCGACGATCAAAATACCAAAAAAGAGCGCCGCCGTAAACGCTTTGATCGAACAACTTATGATTGTCTGCGAGGCATAGCTTTTCCATGCATCTTCGCTCATAATATGATCCCAAACAGACGAAACCTCCCAATAGTCGCTCAGACTCATCCATAGCGCCAAAAGCTGCAAAAGCCCCGCAACCAAGAGGCACCACTTTGCCCACGGTCTTTTCCAGTAGACATAACTCTGCGTTCCCTGCATTGCGCCTTCCTCCTATCTGTCAGAGATGTTTTATGATACCACATTTCGGCTCACGCTGCAAGTCGCAGGCACGTTTTTTCGTTCCCGCTCATATACTGCTTTGAACGAATCGGAACGGAGGGACGGACATGGACCAGAACACTTCCCAGTTGATCGATAAATTCCGTAAAAACCCCGCGGCGGCGCAGGCGCTTCTGCGATCCGGCGACGGGCAGAAGCTGCTGCAGATGCTCACGCAGGGCGACGGCGGCGCAGCGCTTGACCGCGCGGCGCAGAGCGCGGCGATGGGCGACACCAAGGACCTTGCGGCAATGCTCTCGAACCTGATGCAAAGCCCTGAGGGTCTGGCGGTCATGAACCGCATCCGCGAGAGCGCGAAGAAATAATCAGGATGGGGGCGGACAGCGTGAGCGAACTGGAAGACAAACTCAATAGTCTGCTGTCCGACCCAAACGCCATGGCGCAGGTCATGCAGCTGGCGCAGAACCTTTCCGGCGGCAGCACGGCAGGCAGCGGTCCTCCTCCGTCGCCTCCTCCGCCGCAAGGCGGGGCGGCGGACGGTACGCCGAACGCGGGCGACCTGAACGCCATGCTCTCTCAGCTCACGGGCGGGCTGGACCCCGCGCTGCTATCACGGCTGCTTCCCGTGGTGAGCCAGATGAACCGCCCCGAAAGCAGCGAGACCTCGGCTCTGCTCTGCGCGCTGCAGCCCTTTCTGCGCGACAAGCGGCGCGACAAGGTCGCGCGGGCCGCACAGCTCGCCAAGCTCATCCATTTAGCTAAGGTATTTTTGACGACGCGGGAGGAGTAAGCCGTGTACAATCGTTACCTACGCAACGATCAAGGCGTGTATACCTGCGTCCCGCAGGAGGAGACCCGCCGCGCGCCGCCGCGGCAGGAGCAGCGCGGACAAGGTGCGCCGCGGCACGATCCTCCGCCCCCGCCGCCTCATGAAGCGCCGCCCCCTCCCTCGCCGTCCGGCGGGCCGGAGGCGGAGGGCGGCGCGTTCCGTGAGGGGTTTGCGTTTCTTGACAAGCTATTGGAAAAGCTTCACCTGCAGGACCTCGACGGCGCGGACCTGATGCTGCTGCTCCTGCTCTTCTTTCTCTTTGAGGAAAAGGCGGACGATGAGCTGCTCATCGCGCTCGGTCTTCTGCTCATTCTATGAAAAAACGACTGACAAAGCCGTCAGTCGTTTTTCGGTATCTCCTGTCATTCCGCCTCTTTCGACGACGCGGCGGACGGCTCATAGAGGACCGTTCCGTTCGGCAGGGTAAAATCCTCCGCGTCCACGCCGTCATAGCGGACCGTCAGCGCCGCCATGCGATAGACCACCTCGCCGCCGCGCTCGCGCTCGGCGGCGGCGAGCAGGCCGGAATCCACGCTGACCCAGTAACGCTCCAAATAGCCCGCCTCGTCCGGCGTAGTTTCCGCATAGATGCAGTTCACACCCTCCAGCACGCGGTAGTCCGCCGCCGTGATGCGGTCGGCGGGCAGGGCAAGCAGATCCTCATAGGTCAGAATGCCCTGCTCGGCGTCCTGATCCACGGCCGCCGCGCCGGAATAGACCCTCCGGCTGCCGTCGTACCAGATATAGGACATGCCGTCCCCTGTGATCACATGGCGTATCAGTCCGTCCGCTCCGGTAATGTCGAGCCGCAGCCAACCGTCCGCCGCCGCGGCGACTATGACGCTCACGCCGCTGCCGCCGCTCCAGTAGCGTTCGACCGTGATTGTGCGGGCGTAGACCGCCGGACGCTCCAGCACCGCGATGACATCCTGCACCGTATCGGGACGGACCTCCACACGGTCCACCGTCTCATGGTCGATGACCGTGTCGCTCGGCCCGCTCGCGCTCGGCCCGGGCGGCAGCACGATCTTCTCCGGTTGGCGCAGGCTGCCGCGCACCATAAAGGCGACGACGAGCAGTATGATGAAAATGCAGAGAACGCCCACCGGCGTCAGCTTTTGATCCTTCACGGCTCGTCCCCCCTTCGTTTTTTCCTTTTAGGCGCCGTACTCCTCCGGACGCGCGGTACGCAAACCGAAGAACCACTCGATCGCGTCGGCGATGCGCTCGCACGCCCTGCCGTCGCCGTAGGGGTTGACCGCGTGCGCCATCGCTGCGTAGGCCGCGCCGTCGCGCAGCAGCATGTTCCCCAAAGCAAGAATATGGTCGTACTCCACGCCCGCAAGGCGCACCGTACCGGCGGCGACGGCTTCGGGGCGTTCCGTCTCGCGCCGCAGGACCAAAACCGGCTTGCCGAGCGCGGGCGCCTCCTCCTGCAGCCCGCCGGAATCGGTCATGACCATGTAGCAGCGCGCCATGAGGTTGTGCATCTCATCCGCGGCCACGGGGTCGATGAGATGCACGCGCGGCGTCCCCGCAAGATACGCCTGCGCCGCCTCGCGTACGACCGGTGAAAGATGCACGGGATAGATCAACTCGCAATCCTCGTTCTCCAACGCAAGCTGATGCAGGGCAAGCATGATGTTTTTCATCGGCTCACCGTAATTTTCGCGGCGGTGGCAGGTCACCAACACGATCTTTCTGTTTGCATAATCCAGCTCGTTGAGCAGATTTGTTGTAAAGCGGTAATCCTTGCGTACCGTCGTTTTCAGGGCGTCGATGACCGTATTTCCGGTAACGAACACGCCCTCGGTCATGCCCTCGCGCGCAAGGTTTGCACGATTATTCTCCGTGGGGCAGAAATAGAGGTCGGCGAGCCGCGTCACCAGCTGGCGGTTCATTTCCTCCGGATACGGGGAATACTTGTCGTAGGTCCGCAGTCCCGCCTCGATGTGTCCGACCCTTACCTTATGGTAAAACGCGGACAGCGCGCCGGCAAAGGTCGTGGAGGTATCGCCATGGACCAGTATCATGTCCGGCGCAAAGCGCTCGATCACGCCGTCCATGCCGGTCAGGCACTTGCTCGTAATGGTCGAAAGCGTCTGGCGAGGGGTCATAATGTCCAGATCGGCGTCCGCCTTGAGGTCGAAGACCTGCATCACGCTGTCAAGCATCTCGCGGTGCTGCGCGGTCACGCAGCAAAGGCTCTCGATCCCCTCGCGCGCGGCCAGCTCCCGGACGAGCGGCGCCATCTTGATCGCCTCCGGCCGCGTGCCGAAAACGCTCATCACTTTAATTTTTTCCACTTGCATCCTCCCCGTCCGGCTGTGCCGTATTGTGCGATGCGTCGAAGTCAAACGCTTCCTTCTGCGGCGCGGAGCGCTGCTCCTCCGCCGCCTTTTCACGGGCGGTCTCGGCGATCTCGCGCGGGAAAACAACGCGCGAGGCGACGTACGCCACAGCCGCCAACGCGATGAGCAAAAGCATGGCCTTCAATTCGCCGCTCGTGGTCAGCACCACGGCGGACAAGCCCAACAGGCTGCTCACCACATACAGCGCCGCGACCGTCTGCTTCTGGTTGAGGCCCATATCCATCATACGGTGGTGGATATGCCCACGGTCCGGCATCATTGGGCTTTGCCCGCGCGCCACGCGGCGCACGATAGCGAACGCCGTATCGAAGATCGGCAGACCGAGGATCAAAAACGGCACGGCGAACGAAACGATGGCATAGTACTTGAAAAGCCCCTGAATGGAGCAGGTCGCAAGGATATAGCCCAAAAAGGTGGAGCCGGTGTCGCCCATGAACATCTTCGCGGGGTTGCGGTTGTAGGGCATGAAGCCGAGACACGCGCCCGCGAGCGCCGCCATGACAATCGCGATCTGCTGCTCGGAGACAAGCAGCGCGATGACCAGCATCGTCAGCGCGCTGATGGTGGAAACGCCGCTGGCAAGGCCGTCCAAGCCGTCGATGAGATTGACGGCGTTCGTCACGCCGACGATCCACAGCACCGTCACGGGAATGCTCAGCCAGCCGAGCGACCAGTAGGGCGCCTTGGAAAAGACGTTGGGGTTCGACAGCACGCCGATCACAACACCGTGGTACACGGCGACCAGCGCCGCACAGATCTGCACCAGGAATTTAAACTTCGCGCGCAGCGGTGTCATGTCATCCACCACGCCCAACACCACGATAATGACCGCGCCGAGCAGGATGCCCTGCATCTGGCGGTCGATCCGCACAAAGATGAGAATGCTGACCATGAAGCCGAGAAAAATGGCAAGGCCGCCGAGCCGCGGCACCGGCTTTTTATGCACGCGGCGGCTGTCCTTCGGCACATCGATCGCGCCGATCTTATAGGCGAACGACTTCACGAGCGGACACATGATGAAGCTCACCACCATCGCGCAGACGAGCGCCGCGCACACCCACAGCAAAAGCTCTTTCTGAATGTTCATCGTTTCTCTTACCGCGCGACGAAGCCGACCTTTTTGTAGACCTTACGCAGCGTCTTTTCGGCAAGGCAGGACGCTCTCTGCGCGCCGTCCTTGTAAACGCCCTCCAGATACGCCTTGTCCGCCGTCAGGCGTTCGGCCTCCTCGCGGATGGGGCGCAGCAATTCAATGACTGCCTCGGCGACGGCGGGCTTAAATACGCCGTAGCCCTGTCCGGCGAACTCCGCCTCAGCCTCGGCGACGGTCTTTCCGGTGGCGGCGCAGTAGATGCTCAGGAGGTTGGAGATGCCCGCCTTGTTTTCCTTATCGAACTTCACCGCGGCTTCGCAGTCCGTCACCGCGCGCTTGAATTTACGCATAATATCCTCGGGCTTGTCCATCATGTAGACGCAGCCGTCGGGATCGGACTTGGACATCTTGCTCGTCGGGTCGCCGAGGCTCATCACGCGTGCGCCCATCTTTGGAATGAACGGCTCGGGCAGCGTGAAGGTATCGCCGTACACGCCGTTGAAGCGCTGGGCAATGTCGCGGCACAGCTCGACATGCTGCTTCTGATCCTGTCCGACCGGTACGAGATCCGCCTGATAAACGAGAATGTCCGCCGCCATCAGCACGGGATAGGTAAACAGACCCGCGGTGATGTTGTCGGCGTGCTTGGCGGCCTTGTCCTTGAACTGCGTCATGCGGGAAAGCTCACCGAACTGCGTGTAGCAGCCCAGCACCCACGAAAGCTCCGCGTGCTGGGGAACATGGCTCTGAATGAACATGATGTTCTTCGCGGGGTCCAGTCCGCAGGCGATGTACTGCGCGAGCTGGTTGACCGAGCGTCGGCGCAGGTCGGCAGGCGTCTGGCGCACGGTGATGGCGTGCATATCCACGATGCAGTACAGGCAGTCGTATTCGTCCTGCAGCGCCACCCAGTTCTTGATGGCCCCCATATAGGAGCCGAGCGTCAGCTCGCCGCTGGGCTGAATGCCGCTGAAGATTCTCTTTTTCGCCGGAGCATTTGCTTCCATGATGGTATTCCTCGTTTCTATCGTGATTCGCGCGATGCGCGCAGCATAAGCTTCCAATTTGATATGATAGCACACTTATTCTAAAAAGACAAGAGAACCTTGACAAGCGGGAAGACAAAATGTAAACTGAAAAGTACTGAAAAATTCAACTCAGGAGGTCATCCTATGTCCCTTGATATGGCGTATTTCAACGACATGGAGGCAAAGATCCCGCACGGCAAGGTCCGCACGCGCTTTGCCCCCTCTCCCACCGGCTATATGCATGTCGGCAACCTGCGTACCGCGCTCTACACCTGGCTCATCGCGCGCAACGCGGGCGGCACCTTTATCCTCCGCATCGAGGACACCGACCAGGGCCGTCTGGTCGAGGGCGCGACGGACATGATCTACCGCACGATGGCCGAGTGCGGGCTGGACCACGACGAAGGCCCCGACATCGGCGGCCCCGTGGCGCCCTACATCCAGTCCGAGCGCCGCGACACCTACGGCAAATACGCCGAGCTGCTCGTGGAGCGCGGCGGCGCGTACTACTGCTTCTGCGAAAAGGCCGAGAGCGCCGAGGATTCGGGCGAATTTGACCGCGCAGACGATCCCTGCCGCGACCTGCCGCTCGACGAGGCCAAGGCCCGCGTTGCGGCGGGCGAGCCCTTCGTCATCCGCCAGCGCATCCCCAAGGAGGGGACGACCACCTTCCGTGACGCAAGCTTCGGCGACATCACGGTGGAGAACAAGACGCTGGACGATCAGGTGCTTTTGAAGCGCGACGGTCTGCCGACCTACAATTTCGCCAACGTCATCGACGACCACCTCATGGGCATCACGCACGTCGTGCGCGGCAGCGAATACCTCTCCTCCGCGCCGAAGTACAATCTGCTCTATGAGGCGTTCGGCTGGGAGGTCCCGTCCTACGTTCACTGCTCCCCCGTCATGCGCGACGCGCAGCACAAGATGAGCAAGCGCCACGGCGACCCCAGCTATGAGGACCTCAAGGCGCAGGGCTTCCTGACCCCCGCCATTCTCAACTACGTCGCGCTGCTGGGCTGGTCCCCGCGCGGCGAACGCGCCGAGCAGGAATTTTTCACCCTGCCGGAGCTGGCCGAGGCATTTGACATCGCGGGCATCTCCAAGTCCCCCGCTATTTTTGACCTTGAAAAGCTCACCTACTTCAACGCCAACTATATCCGCCGCATGGCCCCCGAGGACTTTGCCAAGGCCGCCGCGCCGTTCATCCGTCAGAGCGTGAAGAACGAAGCCTACTCCGTTTCGGAGATCGCGGCGCTGCTGCAGGCGCGCTGCGAAAAGCTGACCGACATTCCCGAGAAGGTCGATTTCTTCGACGCCCTCCCCGACTACGACCTCGCGTTCTACACGAACAAAAAGTC